>CAYNPZ010000080.1:0-16524 GCA_964399175.1 uncultured Bacteroidales bacterium
ACGGGACAAAGCCAAATGTTATCTGTATTATTGATCAAAGTCGTTGGGTACGTAGTAAATGTTGCCTGTATTGGGTTGGGGATAAACAACCAGATCAATGGTAGTTCCATCTCCCCCATCAGTAGCAGTATAATAATTCCAGTTTTGATCATTTCCCGGACCAGCGCCTGCATCTGTACCACCAACACTTAAATAATCTGATTTTCTTGATACTTGGTCAGAAATACCATCATCACTGCCTCCAAAACTAAAGGTATAACGGGTTACCCCACCATTTATGGGCGTAACATAATAACCGCCATTGAACAAGCTTACTGCAGTTTCATCATTATTATCAGCATTAACAGGAGTGGTAGGTCCACCTCCATCATCATAATATACGACTGTATCACCTTCTGATCTCCAATTTTTCTCAGAAGATCCAAATGGTGCGGAAGCAGAAACCGAATCTACACTTATATCTAACATGATTTTTAAAATGCCTGTATTAACATGGTTATCTGTAATGGATGACATTTGGATGTCATAATATTGGGTTCCGCACACTTCAATTTCAGGATCAGTATTTTGCGTACCATCATTGGCTACTGGTGTAAAAGCGGGAGGATCAAAAACTCTTACCCCCAATATACTGGTATCTCCAACACAACTTCCATTGGTATTACGTTCCCTTACGTATATTGAATCTACAGCCGGTGATCCATCAGCATTTCCCGGTGCATTCCATGTAACTGGAATATAGGGGCCCTCTTGGGTACCATTACCATCATAACCTTGAGTTCCAAAAGTTCCGCCGGGACCTGAAGGTAAGAAAAACCAATCCCACCTTTCATCAGGATTCAAATCTGGTGCGGGATTTGTTGTAGGATCATATGGTTCAGAAAAATTAGAATTTAAAACAGGATCGGGATAAACAAAATAAGGAATTGCGACTCCTCCTGTAACACTATCCTCAGGTGAGGCAACAATCCCAGAGTTTATTAAATTCCCCGGATAAGTCTGCCCGACCACATTCGTACTCAAAAAAGCCAAAACTGCTATACTTAACGTAATTTTTAATAGTCTGTTTGTTTTCATCATTCTAAAGTTAATGTTCGACATAAATTTCTTTTGGTTACTCATTGTTTTCGGTTACTTATTTCAAACTGACTGACAGATTAACAAATTTCTGTTGCCTGTTACGAGGATCTGCTGTAAAGGTTAGGCCTTATCCCTTCTGCTTTGATTAATTCACAAAATTACCGGGTGAATGTACAGTGATGTCCTATGAACGTGTAAAGGTGATTTTCCTCATATTCCTGCGCTTCTATCGCTCCGCCAAACCGTGTAATAAAAAGCGTTTTCTATTGATTTCAAAGTGCTTCAATTGTTCCAGTCGCTTAGAATAATCTCCGTTTCTGCCAAACTTATCATTTCTTAGCCTCCTTTTAACAAGTTGGCAGGGGGCAAAGGGCAGTTGGCAAAATTTGCCAGAAGTTTCTGATGGTCATAGCCCGAGGCAACAATTTGACAATGTAACAATTTAACAATCTGACCCTAGCCCTTCTACCCTTCGCCTTAGCCTCAAAACATTCAACAAGTCAAAATTTTGACTGTATAAATGTACGCAACGCTCCTTAATACGGTTACGGTGATCTATCTCACCTTTTTGTCCTTAACGCTAATGGCCGCAGCCCCTGGCACCCCGTCTGACCGATAACAGCCCAACCTGAAAAACAGGCCAGATGCAGCAACCCCTGAATCATCTCAAAAGAGGGCTTCAGGCATGTCGGTCGGACGGGTTAAAGTATGGCAGCATACCGGGTGGACTCCAACGCTTGAAGGTCCGGCTGCCGCCGGACGCTGTTTACTCCCGACAAAGGCGGGATCAAGGTTGCCCGGAGGCTGCAGCCTTTCTCCCTTTTCCTGTTTCTGCTACATCTAAATTTTTCTATGAACCTGGGACCTTCGGGCATCCAGGGATCCCGATCCCGCCTGTCGTCGGGAGTAAACAGCGTCGGGGGAGAAGAGCCTTTCCCGATTATTCATAAAGAGGTAAATGTCGAGCGAGGGAATTCCTGCTGACAGAACTACCGCATATCAGCAAATGTCTGAAGGTCGCAGCCCCTGGCACCCCGTCTGACCGATACCAGCCCAATCTAAAAAACAGTCCAAATGCAACAACCCCTGAATCATCTTAAAAGAGCGCTTCAGGCATGTCGGTCGGACGGGTTAAAGTATGGCAGCATACCGGGTGGACTCCAACGCTTGAAGGTCCGGCTGCCGCCGGACGCTGTTTACTCCCGACAAAGGCGGGATCAAGGTTGCCCGGAGGCTGCAGCCTTTCTCCCTTTTCCTGTTTCTGCTACATCTAAATTTTTCTATGAACCTGGGACCTTCGGGCATCCAGGGATCCCGATCCCGCCTGTCGTCGGGAGTAAACAGCGTCGGGGGAGAAGAGCCTTTCCCGATTATTCATAAAGAGGTAAATGTCGAGCGAGGGAATTCCTGCTGACAGAACTACCGCATATCAGCAAATGTCTGAAGGTCGCAGCCCCTGGCACCCCGTCTGACCGATACCAGCCCAATCTAAAAAACAGTCCAAATGCAACAACCCCTGAATCATCTTAAAAGAGGGCTTCAGGCATGTCGGTCGGACGGGTGAAGTAATGGCAGCAAACCGGGTGGATTTGCACAGGCTGATAATAATTTTTTAATATATGCTACCAACCCCTTATTTTGACGGGGCAGGAGCTCTAAGCTGCCCTGCCGACAGGCGGGAACATGAAATAACAACAAAAAGATTTCCAGACTCTTAAGCTTTCCCCCTCGCTCGCCCCTGACCTCCCGATGAATAATCGGGAGGTTAGGGGTGAAGTGCGCGGGAATCCCTGCTGCCAGTTCCAAAACACAGGGCTTCATTTCATTCCGCCCTGTGCTTTTACCTTTTCGGGGCTTTACCCCTTACAACTCAACCAAACCGATCTTTTGAAAATCCTTCAACCGGCTGGCACTACAGGGAGACCTTCAGGCGTCCGGCGGTAGCCGGCACCCTGAAGAATAAACCAACGTTATTAACAACTTCTCAATTGACAATAAAACAATTACTCATACCTGTATTTTATTGATCAAAATCATTGGGAACGTAGTATTGGTTTCCGGTTTCGGGGCGGCGGTAGACACGTACCGTCTGGATATCTGAATCGGAACAACCGCTATTGTCGACATCTACCTGAAAATCCTCCTCAATATAACCATCATCATTTGGATTTTGCGGATTCTCCGATGGAGTAAATTCATAAGTCTCGCTGTCATTCCCTACTTCAGTTCCATTCATATACCATGTATAAGTATAATCTATTCCGCTGGTGCTGGCATCCAATACGATGCTGTTGGGATAGCAAACCTCGGGGATGGTATCTGCGATATTGGGCTGGGGCGTCTGGTTGACGTTCACCGTTACCGAAGCATTAAAAATTGTCCCTTCCGCACTGGTTCCATCCTCATCCGTCACGCTGGTTATGGTATAGGTGGTAGTATCGGCAGGGGAAACCGTTAGGATATAAGGATTGGGATCGGTGTCATAAATTTCCAATGGTGTTTGTGTCTGCCCATCAATCTCATATTCTACAACCCAATAGGGAGTGCCTGTAAGTGAAATCTCAAGCTCAATTGGTAATTCAGTAGAACATACTGTGGTATCCGTAAATGTAAATCCAGCAGAAGGTAAAACGTCTCCAGTTAGCGTAGCTAATGTATATTTCTGTGTTGTACCATCAAAAGTCACGTAGTCTGTAGTTGTAATCGTGCCACTACTGGCATCACCTGTTATGGATACATCATTGCCAACTATCTCCCATTCAGAATTAGATGTATTCCAGCGTACAATACGCAAATCTTCCAGATTTTCTGTAGCGGCTGCCACATCACTGGTACTTGTCAGAGAGAATTGAATTTTGGCATTTTCGTTGGGGGCCCCCTTAATCTCCCAATATTCTACCTGACTTACAGCAGAAATTCCGTCATCATCTTTAGTATATTCTTGATTGCCCGGATCGTCATTGAAGTATTCAACCGTCCAATATTCATCTGCCACGGAGGGATCAATCAATGCAGAAAGCTTGTAGTAACCTTCCTTACCAACAGGATAGTAGTATTCTTCTGCAATATCCGGTAATTTACGGCTTAATGGCCCGCGTACATAATCGGATGATGAATATGTCGCAAGACCATCTACATTTGAAATTATTAACGGATTAGTTGTTGTTAAAATGCCTGATGTGAGGTATAGCTTGTTTTTAATCTCTGCCTGTGCATCGGATGCAAAAGTGAGTCCCTCAGAATTGTCTAGTTCTAAATCGTGAAAGCCATCTTCTCCTGTAAAAACTCCTGAAAATGTCTGATTTGAAGTTCCACTGAAAATCATCCTTGTTCCCGAATTAGCTGTTAAGCCGGCTTCCGACGTTTTGTTCACATTACCTTTAATTTCAAGGTTCCTGTCTCCACTAATCTCCAGGTTACCTGTTTCTAAAATATCCAGATTACCACAAAGGGTAACATTGTCATCGGGCAGGGTTTTTGTGCCGGAACCACTGATGATGAGGTTATTTAAATTAAGATAATCATCGGTGATGGTATAATCTCCAGCACCACTATACTCAATGGTGCCTCCTGAACAACTAAAAAAGTCACTGTAATCTCCCGGAGGAAGCCAAGCTCTGTTCAAAATTAAAGTACCTGTACCCGAAACTATACCCAGGTTATGAAACGTAGTGGCAGCCGATATCTCAAGTCTGCCGTTTATCTGTGTCCTATAAGGTCGTTTTTTGTCCGTCTGAATATCTATTTCATAACCATCGGGTATCTCTACGATAACACCATTTGGAGGGGATGTGGGCTGATCCCAGTTTTCATCTATATCCCATTCTCCATTTTGATCTGCTTTATAAACAGCAATTTCATCGGGTATGGCATCTTCTTCTCCTGCTGTATAAAATCCATTAAAATTATCGGCATTTACAGCATTGGATCCGGTATAATCAAAAGTTATGGTATTTGCACCCTCATCCACTCCGGTGGATAATTTCGCCCATGTATCATCTGCCGGTTTAAGCAAAGCTGAATAGTATGCCGATTCATCAC
Organism: uncultured Bacteroidales bacterium; assembly: GCA_964399175.1. GTDB lineage: Bacteria > Bacteroidota > Bacteroidia > Bacteroidales > UBA12077 > JAGXLC01. The sequence goes on from CAYNPZ010000080.1 coordinate 5,122, forward strand.
CCAGAACATCACTTTGATCATAATTGAATACCATTTCTCCAGAAAACTCATCAATATTGCTTGATACAGTCCAATAGTACTGCAACACCCTGTCAGGATCGCCGGATACAATAGTAGGGTGATAAGTATCAACAGGAAATGCTGTTATATAGCTATCCTGGCTGAGAGTAACCCCGTTCATGGTTAAGGGTGTAAATTTGCCGGAAACACCCATGGGATAGGTAAAGTCAAAACTGGCATCCGAGGAAAAATACTTCTTAATCCCTCCATCCCCGGCATTGCCACTGCTTTGAATCATTTTGGCATTGCTGAAAGGAGCACCTGTAATACTGCTATTTACCCCAAGGGTTAGTAAACGGTTCTGAATGTTAAGAATTCCCGTTGTAAGTGTCAGATCCTGGTTGAAAATGAAATCATTCATCATTACAGCTCCGGCGCTGTTATCGATTTCTATCCTGCCAAATTCTGCCACCTCTGTAGTAGGTGCTGATTCGGTATAGGTTGAAATGATTTGCTCAATTCCATTGGTGTTTGAGAGCCGAATACCACCGGCATCAGAATTTGAACTGACGTGAACGGAATTGTTGTACAGATCTCTTATTACATCTATATAGTTTCCTCCATCATCGAGCGTACCTGAGAGTATTGCAAGATCACGATCTACAGTAATGTTTGTTTCCCCGGCAAGTGTCACAGAATTGGATGGTTGTATAAAAAGGTCATAAAATTCAGTGCCATCCCCTGTAATGGTTTGGGTACCTCCCTGAAAATAGCTGGTGGATGTTCCTTCCTGAAAGGCTCCGTTATTAGTAAAATCACCCTTGTAGGTCTGATCAAGGTCATTGGAGGTAAACGTAGCCCCACTCTGGAGGGTAAAATCACCATTCAATGTAAGCTCATGGGTGTTCAATATCACTTCAGGAGAGTTGGTGCCTCCTATAGTTAAATTATTCAGCGGGATATTGCTTCTCAGGCCAATATTCTGGTTTGTAGCCCCCGCTTCAACAGTAAGTGTTGCTCCGCTTCCAATATCATGGCTTTCAGGTTCCAGATAAATATCACCCCCGGCATAATCTGATGCCATGCCAATGGATAATTTTCCCCCTGTATGGGTAAAAGCACTGCCCGAATTAAGCACCTCAAACACGCCACGAGTTGACTCAGATGCTCCCTGCGAGGCTATATAAACCTCACCTCCTGTTTGGTAATAATCTAATATCCCCGAAGATTGATCCCTTCTAAGTTGACCACCCAGGTGGAGCTCCGCATTATCCTTCACCTCAATACGGGCATTTCCCGAAGAGGAATACTGTATATAGTTTTCAGTGTCATTATGATTGAATACTGCCTGGGCATTACCTGACAGGCTAAAAAGCCCGTCGAGCAGCATGCCGTTGCCACCAGAAATTCTTAATTTATTTGGATTTGTGGGGTTTCCTTTGGAAATAAGCGCGGCTGTTTCCGGAATGTAAAAAGGATCATTTCCGCTGGAAAGGGTTATATCTAGGGGATCGTCCCCTTCCGACTTGATAATAAAAGTGCCATTGTTCAGTTCAAGGGCCTTGGTAGCCCCGTCAGTCGGCCCCATAAGCTGCAGGTAAGCATCAACCACCACCTCGTCAACCAGGCCGTCCTTGTCAATGATAAGCCTGTTGAGCTTAAGGTCGGCATTGGTATTGCCAATGGTGGTACTTCCCGGTCCGATGAGGGTAACATCACATACATGATCTCCACCATTGCCGTGAAAGTCAATGGAACCGGAAGCATCGGAAACAATTCCTCCTTCCTGAAGGGTTAATTGGTGTGTGTTGGTACCTGCGTTCTCAACCATAAAAGTACCTCCGGTTCCACCTGCCCCGATATTCAAATGATTTGCCTCAATGGTCCGGTTATTACCTTCTTGGATGGTCAGATTTCCAGAATTATCAATATTTAGTAGCCCATCAATATACAGATCGCCATCAACATCACTGCTGGTAAGGACTGGCACTCCTTTAACAGACAGGCGGTTGCGGATGTTCAGATCGACATTGGGCAATGTTTTGGTGCCAGATCCTGAAAAAACCAGATTGTAATAGGTATCCGGCGTTCCGTTTATGGTGTATTCCGTACCGGTGTATTCAATGGTACTGTTGCCTGATTCGGTGAATTCTGCAAGATCATCATCCACAGAAGGAAGATTCGGACTGGAAGTTATTATTGTGCCGTCACCCACAAGCCCAGAGAAAGTGCCTCCATTGGTAGTGCCTATATCCAGCACCCCTCCGTCAAGAATGGTAAGCTGCGAGGCCTCTGCATTGTTGTCTGTAACCGTAACCGTATGCCCTGAATTGATGACGGCAGCATCACTGGCGGAAGGAACACCATTATTGCCATCGGCATCCTCCCATGTAGTGGACACGTTCCAATCCCCTGTCTGAACAGAATTATAAGTACTGGCAAGCTGCCCCGGATTGATCGCATCAGCAGTGGCCCCGGTATAATCAGCGGAGGTAAATCCAAAGTCCAAAAACTCTATATAACATGGTTCTGGATCATTGGCAGTATAACTACCCGGATTATCTCCGGTACCATCACTATAAATATACCATCCGGATTTATCGGCAGGGTCTGTTGGTCTATCCTCATAAAGAAAATCAAATCGAAAATTAACGGTTAAATCCGGAGATTGGTTGAGGTTCGTATTCACTTTCCAATAGTAGTTCAGGGCTCCATCTTCATTTCCATCAGCTACATTCGGATGCACCTTGTTGACAGGAACAATCCCAATGTTATTTCCGCCCGAACCAAAATTCCCCGAACCTGATAAATCCATGGTAAAGGGAGTATATTTATTATCTCCCTGAAGATTGGTCAGCTGAACATCATCCACACGGGTATAAGTTCCGTCTTTACTGGATCCATTTGCTCTAAAACCTATTTGACATCCGGCAACAAAACACTCGGAAGGCAGGGAAATGGTCCGTTCAGCAAACGCATCCTGCTGATTGCTGTAGGTCTCAAGTGTTACCCAACCGGAGCCTGTATTGTACTGTACTACAAGTTCATCTTGATCGGGTGCTCCTGCTCCTGCCGATACCTGAGGTCTTTGTTCTCTAAAAGTAAGCGTAATTTCTGAATATCCGCTCAGATCTATGGATGGGGTTACAAGGCGGGCAGATTCATTCGCTTGCCCATCAAATTTGACATATTCTGAACCATTATCAACGATCCAGTCGGTTGTTCCTCCATTAACGGTGGTGGAGGTCCAATCCCCATTGGCAATCACATCGGTGCTGAAATCCTCTTCCCATTCAAATAGCTCCTCTCCTCCGGGCAATTTGGCACCAGCCCCTACCGGGTAAAGGTAGGTACCTCCCCCCCTCCCGTTCATATTGTATATTAGCTCCCCGGAAAAACCGTTGGTGCTTACCATGCTGTTTTCATCAAAACCGGAGCCACCGTCTACAACAGGATTATTAAGCATCAGGTCATTGTTCCCAATATACAGGGAACCACTCGTTAGCGTCAGGTTCTCCATGGCAGCATCTTCAGTAAGCTCGGCTCCGGCAGAATTGTCCAGTTCAAAACTGTTGGCCGTTGAAAGTTTGCCAATGTCAAGGTTTTGCTCTGCGGCGGTAGCAGGCTGAAGCAAAATCCCATTGTCGTTTAAAATGCGTGACTCCCTGTTGACATTCACATTGCCCTGTATGCGGAGCGAGGCATTATTTAAGTTAAGGGTCTGATAAACTGAATTAAAGGAAAGGCTTCCCAGAATATTGACACCGGGAGATCCGGAGGAGGGGAAGATTACTGTTTTGGCATGGTTGTAACTGGCCACATCATCCGATTTATTGAGGGAAACATGGTTGAAGGTAAGCGGTGTGGTTCCGTTGTTGGTTATGGTGGCGGTGGATGTTCCCCGGGCTATAAATTCCGTCGTGTTCGTCCCATGCGCGTAGCTGGCACCGTTTTCCAGGGTGAAATCTCCCCCAAGTGAGACATTCAGATCATTGGAGATCAGCCTGACATAGGCACGCAGAGTTAGGTTTCCATATATCGTTAAGGGTTGCGAACCAATGCCCGAAATACTCTCCAGAGACAAACCACCAGCTTCCTCGCCGTCTTTGTAGATATCCAGATTATAGAACGGGCTGGTGGAACACAATGCAACATCTTCAGTTCCTGTAGGAATATGAATTTCAACATCCCCCCCACTTACATTATAATATCCCTCACCCGATCCTATGGCCAGGATTCCGGTCGTGGTGGGATTCTCTATATTCAATGTTCCACCCGACATATTGAAGTTGTTGTTGCTGTTGACCAGGGAGAGTCTGGCATAGTCGTCATCTGTATTGCCACTCCCATCGATGTTGACCGTACCGCCGCTCTGGTTGTAGGCCGCATAATGGGTTCCGGCCACATTCGATGGCCTAACCTGAGAAATATTCACTTCGCCTCCCTGTATAAGAATCTGGCCGGTTGTGCTCTCATACTGAATACCGGGTCCGTTACCCCCATTTAGTGTTCCGCTGGTAATCTTCAACTTACCAATGACAGTAAGACCTGTATTGGAAGTACCTGCAGAGGCATTTGTGATATCCACAGTGGCCCCGTCGATCCACAATGCACCGCTCTGTGGAATATAATAATTCTTTCCCCCTCCCGTAAGCTCTAAAATATTGATATTGGGACCCAGCTTCACCGTACCATTCCTGATCCAAAGGGCTTTATTGTCATCCTGACCGGTTGGGTAATAAAGATCAAAGGCCACGGGATTTATATCAAGCATAAAGGTTTGGTCATCTCCCTTGTCGACAATAAGCCTGTAAAAATTCAATGTAGAACCTGGTCCCGTAATGCTGTTGTTGCTTTTACCCGTAAAGATAACTTCGGCAGCGCCGCTTGTAGAATTCGTCAGATCAACCGTTCCATGATTCATCAAATCTCCGGTTATTTCCACCTGATGGACGACATCAAATTCCCCAACACCTATATTGGTATTTTCTCCAACCGTTACATTTCCATTTATAATAAGATTGCGAACATCGGAAGAATTCCCGATAGTAAAACCAGTACTACCGGAGGTAGAGCTTCGGGTTAAGGTAAGGTTCCCATGAAGGGTTAAATTATTGTCGAGTATAAAGTTATTGTCGTCATCGTTGGTGGTATTCAGAAGCAAATGATTATATTCTGTTGGGGAAGTAGGAAGTTCACCTGAGAAATTATAATACTCCACCGTTCCCCCCTCTTCTGTTATAAAATTATTGGTAGTCACAGATGGAAAATAAGAATGGCTGATGCGTACTTTCCCCTTACCTTCCAACTTCGCAATGCCTGCAGTAAATTTATGCGTTCCAATAGTTAAAGAAGATCCGGATTCAACTTTAATGACAAGATCAGCAACAGTTACATCTTCTGTAAGAACAACATTCATGTTGTCTTTAATAATGACAATATCCCCATCTGAAGGTATAGCATCATCAGGATTAACATAATCTCCGCCATCATCTTTAGTCCAGATTTCAGGATCATGCCACTCATTCGTTGTGGCACCCTCATAGGAATAGTAAGTTTCACCCTTTACCATTGTTACAGACAAAAGAAAGAGGATACAAAAAAGTATATGGCTTTTTATCTTAACAGGTAATCTGCTCATATATCAGGCTGTAATATTGAAATTTTGCTTTTTCACGTAAGAAACTCAACAATCAGTTTAATCGCGTCATTATACTCCCCTTAAAAGAATAAGGATACATTTGATGGTCCTTAAATTGTCAGTTTTTGACGAGTCTTAATATGCCCCCCGTGAAATGCTCCTGTATTTATGTAAATAAAAAGACTTCCCTTATTTACGGTTTGGCGGGTGTTGGGTTACATAAATTTTCGACGCTTCGGGGTCCGGCAGCCGCCGGACGCCCGAAGGTCTGGGTCTCCCTAACCCGTCCGACCGGGTAGAGCAGGCCTGGGTTTGTCCGGATTTTATTGTTGTGGTGCCTTTGGCTGCTGGCATTCATGAGAGCTTATAATCGGTCAGACGGGTGTGGCAGCCGGTCGGACCGCTTTTTCTTTGCGGTCTGACCGGTGAGTGGGGCAGAAAGAGAGTGTCAATGCACGGCATTTGGGGTGAAAAGGTCACACTTGCCTTAAATAACCCGGCGCTTAACTGCTCTTTGTCTAGGTTTCTGCCAGCCTGCCAGGTCTGGTGCCATCCTCAACCCGTCCGACCGGGCAGATTATGTTGGGGATGGTTCGGATTTATTGTGGTGGTGCCTGTGGCTACTGGTTTCCCCGGTATTCATGAATCGGTCAGACGGGGTTGGCAGCCGATCTGCATTGGTAGAGACAAGGGAATGCTTTGTCTCTACTGATCAAAATCATTGGGTACATAATAGGTGTTTCCGGTTTCGGGGCGGCGGTAGATATCCATTGTCACGCTACCTGAGGCATTGCAACCGGTTTTGTTATCATTTTCTATGGTCACATCAAAGGTTACAGAGATGGATGCCTGGCCGGGATTGCTGTCCGGGGTATAAGACGGTTCTTTTAATGTAGGATCATCAAAACTTCCGATTCCCGAATCGGAAGTCCAGGAATAACTAAACGTGGCTGAACCTTCCGGGGCATCTCCGGCATCCAGATCAACTGCCATGGGGTAGCACACCTGGGCAGGTGCAGTTACATTGGGTTCGGGAGTTTCATATACGTCTACCTCAATATAATCTGTACTTTCACAATTTAAAGTGCTGTCTACACCCACAGCTACATCCACACTTCCTGTACCTAAATCCTGCCATTCCACCTGAATCTGTTCGGTACCTTTCCCTGCAACGATGGTACCTCCTGTAACCAACCAATCATAATAGTAATCATCGGAAACAGGGGTAACACTATAGATTTCGGTTGTATTCTGGCATACGGTATTCGGCCCGTCAATTGTTGGAACTGGTGGGGATGAAACGGTGACTTCTACCGGATCTCCGTATATATTGCCGGATGTGCCATTCTCATCCTCTACGGAAAGGAGCGTATATGTCCCGTCATCATCGGTTTGATTGGCACTGGATGTAACTTCAAAGGTAAAAGGACTGGACGAGGGATTATATGTATGGGTGGTACCATTTTCGTCTACCTCTATAGTCCAGGAATCGCCCTCAGTTAATTCGACAGTGAGTTCAATGGAATTTCCTTCACAAACAGAGGTATCAGAAGTAACAAATGCAGCGGTTGGTTTGGGGGCCGATTCTTCAGTAGCAAGGGTGAATACGTGTTCTTCAAGATCGACCGTACTATTTGTTTGTACCTTTCCCGCGTTTACGCTATTGTCAGTAACATCATCACCTACACTTTCCCATTGACCACTCAAATATTCCGCTATATGCAGGTTTGCACTCCGGTCGTCTGTCTCTGCAGGCAATATACTCTCATCATCCCAGCGTATCTTTACATGGCTCTGATTGCCTGGACCCTTGATCATCCAGAATTCGTTACCGCTGACCGCTTCCAGACCCGAAGCCCGACTGGAAGTGTCGTAGCCATAAACATCCGGATTGTTATTGTAATACTGAGCCTGCCAGTATTCGGGCGAGGAGGTGCTGTTGTTGATCAGCTCCAGCTCCCCATAGCGGCTGGTATCACCAATGGGAAAGGTATAACCCTCCCCTCCACTGATCATCTTCCTCAAGGGGCCCTGAATATATTGAGAAGAGCTGGTTCCGGATAGTGCACCGGAACTTGTTGAGTTCAGCGTTACCAAAGCAGTATCGGGCAGGTAAACCATACCGCTGGACAAGGAAAATGTTTCATCCACCTCAACCGAATCCAGCATCTCTACACCGGATGAATTATTCAATTCTAAGTAGTTAAAAGCATTAGATGCTTCAAAATTGCCGGTAATTCGTTGTTTGGAATTTCCATCGAGTCGCACCAAAGCATCCAATCCCGAGCCTGCATCAAAACTGCCCTCACTAAAGGTGACATCCCCTTCCACTTCCAGTCTTTTGTCATGCTCGTTGATCACCTGCAGGCTGTTGTCGGTGCCGGCAATCTCCAGATTACCATAAAGCCCTACATCCAGGTTGGCACGGCGTCTTTCGCCGATGCCGCTGAACTTTAAGTTGTTTAATTGGGAAATGCCACCCAAAACATCATAATCCTTATCTCCGCTGTATTCAAGAGTACCCCCGGAAGCACTGAAAAAATCTTCATAGATGCCTGCCGGCAGATCTCCCCTTTCCACCTGCAAGGTTCCAACTCCATCAACAATGCCCAGCCGGTGGCCATAGGTTTCATTAACCTTCAGTATTCCATTGACTACATCACCGGAATCAATGGTGGTTTTGTAGTTGATTATATAATCGCGGGGAATGGTTACCTCATGCTCAATAATCGCAACGGCTCCTTTCGGTCCGCCGGAAGGTACGCTACCCCCGCTTTCGGGATAGGTCTCCCAGATGCTTTTATCAGTCCAGTTTCCGTCGGAAACCGTTACATATGCCGGGACTTCATCGGGAATGGCCCCTTCGCAGGTGCCATCCTGATCTTCCACTCCGGCAGTGTAATCTCCACTGATGCCCTCATCATCTGCATTGCTGAAAGAAAATTGAAGCTGTTGACTGGTCTCTTTAAAACTCGCCGGATCGTATTTATTCCATTGGGTACTGTTCAAAAGCAACCGGGCAGTAATATAATCGCTAACGTCATAGGAAGTGCTACTCTCTGTATTGTCGATCTGCACATCTCCATCGGCATAATGCATCCTGACATCACCACTGAAATTGCTTACCCCTTCGGCTTCCATCAACCAGTGGTATTTCAGCACATTGAGGGAGTCGATAATCTCATCACAGGGCTCATCATCATTGATAATGGTCGGATGAATCTCATCGGCCGCCTTTACCCGTATGGAACCCCCCGCATTCATGCCGGTAATATCAAACTCCACCGGCGTATATTTGCCGCCCGATCCTATGGGATAAGTAAATGAAGTGTCGCTGGTAATCTCTGGGAAATACTTTTTAATTCCAATATCCGTGAAAGATATATTGGTTTGTATCATATTATGAGTGGAGAATGCATTCCCCTCAATGATGGCAGCATTTTCCTCAAGTACAAGCAGGTTCTTGTCGATATCAAAAACACCACGTTCCATGTTCAGTGTATCGCGAACGCGTATGTCATTGCCCTTGGGAACAGATACGGCAATGCTATCTGCTCCGCCGGTGGTATTGTTGATGGTCAGTTTTCCGAATATGGCTTCTCCATTGTTGGATTGAAGTACCTGTAGCTCGCTCCCGTCAAAGGCCATGCCGTCACTACTGCCACTATGGTTGTGGATGGCGTCCATCCATACATCACCTTTAATGTGCAGGGTATGACCGCCATCATCAAAAATGCCGGCCTGCAGCCTCAATTCATTGGATACCGTTGCATCAGCATTATCTAAAGACAATGTATTGCTTTGATCTTTAGTCAGGTTCCAGAAGTTGATGTTTCCCACGATTTTCTGATCTCCGGATCCGCTGAAATAGGTTGTGTTTTGGCTGGGTGAAAAGGTTCCGTTGGCAACCAGATCGCCTTTCAGAGTAAGGTCCAGGCCGTTGGCATCGTAGGTGGCGCCGCTGAGGATTTCCAAGCTGTCGCGCACCCTCAGGGGTACCGTCCATTGCTGAAGGACAGGGGTATTGGTGCCGTCCACCAGAATATTGGGAATAGCATTTGTAGAGTATATGCCCATCTCATCATCAGTTGGGGTACTGCCATTCCCGAACTGAATTTTGGCATCCTCACCAAAAGTTGCTGTTTCCGGATCAAAATAAAAGGAAGCTCTGGAAGGATTGTCCTGTGCCCGGGCAATGATCAGGTCGCCGCCGGTATGGCTAAAGGCACTGCCGCTGTTAAGAATTTCAAAGACGCCGCGGTTGTTTTCCGGGGCGGCATCGTTACCCACAATAACGGTTCCGCCGCTTTGGTTGTAGGTCAGGATGCCCTCAGTGGAAGTCAATCCCCTACGTATTTGCGAACCTACAGTAAGTTGCCCGGCAGAGACATCTATCTCCGCGCTGCCACTGGCCGAATACTGGATGTAGTTGTCGCCGCCGCTCATGTCCACCGTGCCGCCACTGACCTGCAACTTGCCATCGAGAAGGATGCCGCTGCCGCCGCTGGCATTGGCCTGGCCCTGGCGTACTTCCAAACCTGCCGTGCCGGGGATGTAGAAATCGTCGTCGCCGGTGGTCAAATCCACGTTGATGTTCGGGTCGTTGAGGATGAGTTTTCCGTTTTGCAGATCGATGGCTTTGGGTACGCCTGCGCCGGAGGTGGGGCCATGCAGGGTAAAGTTGTTTTCAAAAGTAAAGGAAGTTGCTGTATCCACACCTTTATCCAGGGTCAACCGATACAATTCCGGCGTATGGCTTGCTGCATCCTCATTTACAAAGGTATGGTCCACCAAGGAATCGCTTTTTAAATTCAAGGTTACATTAGCTCCTCCTGAATTATCGGTAAATAAATCCAAACGGCCCCCGTTTTTCAGAGTAATATTGCCGCCTACATTAAATTGGTGGTTGATATTGTCTGCACCTCCACTTAATACATTTACTTCAGCTGTATTTTGGGTAGGATTTAAGAGTAAATTATTACAGCTGATTATACGTTTGTTATTTGCATCATCCATCGCTGCGGGAAATTCCAGAAAGCCCTCGCGCAAATTATCGCCAATTGAGATATCATGTTCTACAGTGATATCTCCATCTGCTCCTTCATTCAGTCTTAAAGTGCCTGCAGCCCGAATAACTAAATTTTTGCAATGAATATCATTCACTGCGGTATGAACTATGTCTCCAATGCTTTTACCTCCATTGGCAACCGCTGAACAAGATATTTGCAAAGTTGGATATTCACTAATGTTGGTAGGTAATTCAACTACACCATCGCCAAGCCCACCGCCAGTTGCGTTATAAATAAAAATATTATCGCCGTTCTGATTAAACGCATTTAAATCGCCGTTAATCTTAGGTGTTTCTGGAGTTGATCCCGGATCAACCCGGGCAAGGATTTCTCCCCGCCCACTCACCGTTTTAACAACACCTAGATCCACTGTATGACTTCTCTGTACATCCAATCGGGGTAAATAATCAAATCCCTCAAAATGATATTCAGATGGATCAGGATCAAACTTAAGTTCAGCAATATCCAAGCCATCTATAGCTTGTACCCTGTGCCAGTTGCTTCGGGAATCGGTGCCTAATACAGCAATATCACCAACGCCAGGAACTTTATTACTGGGATTGCTGTATGTTTCATGACTATCAGTTGACCATGCTCCGGCATCTGTCCAGGTAACATTAGGTGTACCGTCAGACCCCGAGCGATAAGAATAATACACTTCCGGGCTACCTACAAACCTATTGCTCTCCCCCG
>CAYNPZ010000081.1:0-14448 GCA_964399175.1 uncultured Bacteroidales bacterium
TGATGGGTGAACAGCACATAATCGGCTTTTTCAGATTCTCCGGAAGGATCGCCGTATACGAACAAACTTTGACCGTTTTTATTTAGCTGAACTCCATTCACATGGTCCTTAATGAAGGAAACAGAGTTGGATAATTCTTGCCAGAGATCAGTACAGCCGGATAGAAGGAATGTTATTGGCAGGATTAAAACAGAAAATTGTCTTATTACCCGGAAAAATGATTTCCTGCTTATCCGCTTTCGGATTGTGGTGCTTTTAGATTTCATTTTTTCAATCATTTTTTTATAAAAAAGCCTGCTAGGGTAAGATCTTTGCTTTTTCAAAGGCAGTGATCAGTTCCCTTTTCGTCTCGCTTGTTTTAATAAAGCGGCGCCTGCCGGCAGGCAATGTAACATATGCCTCCTTATCACCATCGGGAATGGATATTTCTTTTCCCATGCCTTCCAGTAAGGTGATGTTTTGTGGGCTTATAGGCAATTTTATTTTTTTGTTTCTGGATATATGCCAGTAAACCGCATACAAATCACCGTTTCGCAGGAAGATAAAAGCCCGGATTTTCCTGCTCCCATTGGCTACATTTCTAATCCGTTTATACGGGAGCAGTTCAAATTCTTGTTGCTCATTGATCAGGAGTATATGTTCCTGATCGAAATTCCGCAGCATTTGTTTCTGTTCTTCACTCAGCCAATCCTGAGCCCTCACATCTTCCCATCTTTTAAAAACTTCTAAATTATCAGGAGTCCGGGCATGAGCCTCAAATTCTCTTAAATTGGCCTGTAAGTTAACCGGACAATCCCAACCTGCAGCTCTGCTTGTGACATACTCGAGCATATCCGGCTGGGTACCAACAGTATTTTCGTTTGGCACCCAATATCCTATCCATCCGAAATTGATATGGGTGAAATTATCTCTCATTCTCGGAGCTTCTGCACCGGGATGTTCCCGGACTGCTTCCTTCATCTTCTCCGGTCTGAATACATCAAAAGCATTACCCCGACTTAACATGTGCCAGCTAAAGTGCGTTTTTGCCGCACCTTCAGCAAATAACGGTTCGGGTTTTAGTTGCTTATAAACCCTCCATTGGGCCCGGGAGACATTAAACCAGAACGGGGAATTTACTGCTTCTGATCCATCAAAATAGCAAAATCTAAATCCTGCGTCGTATATATTGGCCAGTTTTTTTGCGATTTCATCCTGTAAATTCGAATTTTGGTCAATGTGAATATTCCTCCCATTAAAAAATTCGGTGACATCCAATAGACCAAACATATATCCTTTTTGTTTTGACACTTCCGCCGTCTCATCCACTCCCCGTTTACATCCTGTAAATTTGTAGGGTCTGGTAGTGGTATAACCTTTATACGATATAAATTCCTTTCCTACTTTTAATAATCGGCGGTTATCGGCCATGGTACAATTTCGGGGATTCTGTTCAACATAAATCATAGTATCATTTTTCTCCAGGGGCGCTGCCAGTGTAAATATTTTCCGCAGATTCAAACGGTGATCCGGTACAGGAGTCACATATTTACTTTCTCTGCTAATATGACTGTGAAGAAAATGAAATCCCGGAATCATGCCTTCGTCTTTAATCGTATCCAACATCTCCCGCAAATCCTCCTTACCATTGGGGAACTTTGACCGTCGCCAATGATAATTACCCGTCTTACCTTCGGTAAAAGCAGTATGATATATCATAAAGGTACGAAATCCTCCCATTTTGGCATATTTTAAGTGATCGTCCACATTATCCGGATTCACATTGCCTGAAAAGTAATAGGATAAATTATATTTGTTATTTCTGCGGCTTTTTGCACCCCGGGGCAGATTATAATCTTTCTCTACCTGGTCAATATGGTCCAGCAGTTGATCACTGGAACAGGTGATCAAGGCAGCACCAACCCCTTTCATTTCAATATCTCTGTCAACACCCGCCTTCAACAGATGATATCCTTCCCCTTCCTCCGAATCAATCCGGGCATAATGATCGGTTCCCAATACATTGACTGCAACCTCTCCGCCCCAGCTTACATTCAGCCAATCCCCAAAATGTCCTCTGTCGCGCACAGGCAATTGTAAAAAACACATTTCTGATACCGGCGGTTCTGTAATGTTTATCATTTTATAATCATCTTCTTCCACTATAAAGTCTTCCAAACCAAATCTGATATAATGGGGGGTTATCTCCAGGTTGATAATAGCCTCATAAGGGATGATCTCAAAACCGACGATTAACTGATCACCCTCACGGCTTATCGAATTTGCTTTAAACGTCATCTCTTTATTGGGATAGGCCAGTTTGATCTCATTGTTATAAGGACGTTCCTGGGTGATGGAACTTATCGGAAACTGTTTGCCTTCTATCAAACATCCCTCGCCGGTGGGTTTGAATATTAGACTTTCAGCGGTTCCGTCTTTTCTCAGGATCAATTTTAACTGCTTATTTTCTATAACAACATTTTTCTTATTATCCTCCTTATTGTCCATACAGGAGATAATGAGAAAATTTATGATTATTATTGATAGTAATATAAAAACTCGTCTCATATACCAATTTTTTATTTTTGATTAATAATAACTATTTTTGGTTAAAAGTAAGGGTTCTCAGAATTTAATTTACAATTTTAGCCCTGGCGAATGCATTTATCAGTTTCCTCCGAGTTAAATGGCTTATTTTTATAAAGCGGCGTTTTCCCGCTGGCAATATAACCAATTCTTCCTTTTCACCATCAGGAATCTCTGTTTCTTTTCCAATAGCTTCCAATAAGGTGACATTTTGAGGATTCAACGGCAACCTCAGTTTAGCGGTTCCTGAGATATGCCAGTACACCACATATAAGTCACTGTTCCTTCGAAAGGTGAAAGCCCGGATTTCTTTACTCCCATTGGCTAAATTCATAATCCGGTTATAAGGAAGCAGTTCAAATTCTTCCTGCTCATTGATCAGCAGGATATGCTCCTGTTCAAGATTCCGGAGCATCTGTTTCTGCTCTTCTGTCAGCCAGTCCTTTTCCCTTACTTCCTCCCAGCGTTTCAGCACTTCCAGGTTATCCGCCGTTCGGGGATGCTTTTTGAATTTCTTCAGGCTAGACTGGATGGAAACGGGGCAATCCCATGCTGCTGCCCGACTGGTTACGTACTCGAGCATGTCGGGTTGCGTGCCCACGGTACCTTTTCCGGGGATCCAATATCCCAGCCAGCCGAAATTCAGACCTGTGAAGTTTTTTTCCATCATGGGGGCTTCGGCAGCAGGATGCTTCCGGGTCATCTCCTTGATTACCTCCGGCCGGAAGGTGTCGAAGGCATTGCCCCGGCTGAGCATGTGCCAGCTAAAATGAGATTTCGCCGCTCCTTCCGCAAACATCGGCTCGGGATTTAAACGGCTATAGACTTTCCATTGGGCGCGCGAACAGTTGAACCAGAATGGCGGATGCACGTCCTCAGCTCCGTCAAAATACACAAACTGAAATCCTGCTTTCTGGTAAAAATCAGCAATTCTTTCAGCCACTTCATTCTGAATGCTGGTATTTTGATTGAATCGTACAAATTTCGGCCAGGAGTCCACATCCAGCAATCCAACCCTATGGGTTAAAGGGTGAGCCTCCGGTGAGGTGTTGAGTGCTCCCCGTTTGCACCCCGTAAACTTATAGGGCCGTGTGGTGGTATACCCTGAATAGGAAACCAGCTCGTTTCCAATCCTCAAAATGCGACGGCCGTCTTGCCTGGTTGCTCCCTCGGGATTTTCCTCTGTAAAGATGGTTGTATCCTGCTTGTCCACCGGGGATGCAAGGGTGAAGTGCCTCCTGAGATTTAAGCGAAAATCCGGCTCCGGCGTAACATAAGGATCGCTTTTGCCGGCTTTGTTGTAATGGAAGTGCAATCCGGGCGTCATCCCGGCATCCTTAATCTTGCTCACAACCCTTTTCAGATCTTCCATACCATTGGGGTAGGTTTCCTTCCAGGGGAAATGACCTGGAGATGATGAAAAAGCCGTATAATATACCATGAAAGTCCGGAAGCCTGCCTGAAGTGCATAATCAATATGCTGATCCACGTTGCCAGGATGCACATTGCCTGACCAGTAGTAGGAGGCATTATACTGTTCATTCTTTCGGTTCTTTACTCCCTGTGGAAGATTATAGTCTTCCTCCACAAGAGTGATATGGTCCAGGAGTTGGTTGGTGGGAGAAGTAATTAAGGCGGCCCCTATACCTTCTTTTTTGACTTCGCTGACCATACCGGCTTTTAAGATGCGAAATCCCCGGCCTTCTTCCGAACCAACTTTGGCATAGGGATCGGTGGCCAGCAGGTTGATGGCCGTCTGATCACCCCATACTACATTCAGCCATGAGCCGAAGTTTTCCTTTTCGCGCACAGGAAGCTGCAGGAGACACATCTCATCGACTTTCGCGCTGGATTCTCCCTCACCGGGAATAAACCTTTCAATGCTCAATCCAATATATTGAGCCTTGACGTTCAGATCAACCACAGCCTCAAAATCCACCAGCTCAAAGCCGACAATCAGTTTATCCCCTTCCCTGCGCACTGAATCGGCTTCAAATTCAGTTTCTCTGAAGGGATAAGCCAGTTTGATCTCGTTTTTATACGGGTGATACTGGGTAACAGTGAATGCAGGCAGGTTTTGACCTATTTCCAGGCACTCTTCGTTGGTGGGTTTATGGATCAGACTTTTTACGATTCCATCATTTGTGATAACCAGCCGGGTCATCTCATTCTCAATCACTATTTCTTCTGTGCCGCTTTTGTTGTTATTGCAGGCCAGCAAGAAAATATTCGCTGCAAGGATCAGTAATATAGGCAGTTTCTTCATAAACCCGTTTATTTGTTTTTAAATCTGATAAAATGAATGGATCTATCGCTCTCCCATGAGCGGATAGATCTCCGATTCGGTCCGTGCCTGCTCCATCAGCTTTTTTGCTTTTTCAGCCAGCTCCGGGTACTGTCCTGAAACATCGCAGCGTTCGGAGATATCGTTTCTCAGGTTAAAAAGCATGACCGGGGCATCCGGGTTGTTTTCCAGGTTCAGCCGCAGGGCCTTCCATTTGAGGGGTACCCTGCTGCTACCACCGAATCTGATGGCTTGCATGTTTGAGAACTCCCAGTACAGATAATCGTGCAGCTTTTGTTCCTTATTCATTAGCAGGGGTAGGAAAGAGATGCCGTCGGTATTGGCTGGTGGTTCCACGCCGGCCAGATCTGCTGCCGTGGGAAGAAAATCCCAGAAGGCAAATGGTTCCCTTTGCATGGTGTTGGCAGGTATCTTACCCGGCCATTTTACGATGAGCGGAACACGGATGCCCCCTTCAAACAGCTCAAATTTAAGTCCCCGGAGCGGTCCGTTGGCAATGAAGAACCGGGGATTTTGACCGCCTGCGTAACAGGGGCCGTTGTCGCTGGTGAAAAAGACGATGGTGTTCTTTTCAATATTGAGCTTCGAAAGCAGATCCATGATCCGGCCTATGTCCCGGTCCATCCTTGTGATCATTCCGGCCCGGGTGGCATTGGGCTCCGGCTGGGGCGCGTAGCCATGTCCATATTGATGGTCTACATTGGGCTTGTAGGCTTCCTCTGGGAATTTTCCCAGGTAGTCGTCCTTTGATTCATCCGGGGCCAGTATTTCCGCGTGGGGTATGGTATAGGGAAGATAAAGGAAGAAGGGATCTTCTTCCTTATTTTCCTCTTCAATAAAATCGAGGGCCCTTTCTGTGAACAGGTCGTGGCTGTATACCTGCTGTTTTCCGTTTTTGTTTTCGGGAATTTCCACTTGTTCCCCGTTGTGCCAAAGTATTTCCGGATAATAATAATGGGCTGCCCGGTGGGTATCGTATCCGTAAAATTCATCAAATCCAACCGGTGCTGCCTCCTGGCCAAATCCCCACTTGCCGAACATGCCGGTGGTATACCCCGCTTCCTGCAGGATATTGGCCACGGTGGTTTCCTCGTAAATCCTTTCATAGCTTGCATTGCCCCTCACGATGGCATGTCCCGTATGCTTCCCTGTAAGCAGGGCGCAGCGGGAAGGGGCACAAACGGTGCTGCCTGCATAAAAGTCGGTGAACCGCATACCTTCTTCTGCCATTTCATCCAGTTGAGGGGTGTTGATCTTTTCCTGTCCGTAGCATCCCAGGTCGCCATAACCCAGATCATCTGCCATGATGAAGATGATGTTCGGCCGTTCAGACATCCTTTCATTTCCCTGATCCGGCTCACCGGCCTGAAGGGGAAGGCTGTTCATCATCAATAAAGAGGAAATCAAGGGTAAGGAAACGTATTTTGCTGAAATATAAGGCTTAGGAATAAAATTTCTTGTAAATGCTCGGGAGCTGGTCATTTTGTTTTTCATGACGGGTTATTTTTTTTATCCGCTTAAATATAAACATAGTTTACAGGATTAACAAGATTGACATGATGGGTTTTTAAGACAAGATGAACAAGATTGACATGATGGTTATTCAGACAGGATTAACAGGATGGACACGATGGTTATTCAGACATGATTAACAGGATTAGCAGGATTATTATGTTAAGATTAAATTTTGAAAGACTCATGCTGCAGGATCTTTTGGCTTATAAACCCTGTACTTTCGTTTTACTTCAACGGATGATCCAAAATTGATTAACAGGCCCGTATCAAGATTGGTGCCTGCGAGATAGTTGACCAACTGCACTTCGTGTATTGGAGCTAGGTTTCCCACTGCTTTTATTTCAACGACAATCTGATCATCAACCAATAAATCTGCAAAGTAATCACCAACCATTCTGTTGCGATAATAGACGGGAACGGGATGTTGCTGAAGAACTTTGAATCCGGCTTCTTTTAATTCAATATAAAGTGCATTTTCATATACCTTTTCCAGGAATCCTGACCCGAGGCCATTGTGAACCCTGAACGCAGATCCAATGATCTGTCTTGTAATTTCATCTACATACATCTTTTATTAAATATTTTATCTTGTAAATCCTGTTAATCCTGTCTAAAATCCATCCTGTCTATCACCCATCCTCTCTGATCTCATCGAAGCCCGGCCGGACAAAATCCCTGGCCCTGGGGAAGTGCTTCTCGGTATCTTTTCTAAGATTTTCCAGAAATATTTGTACATCCAAAATATCATCCCCTGCATCCGGGAAGTAATCATGCAACTTATTCCATCCGGACAGGGAACGGTCCATCTCTATTAGTGCGGCTTTTGCCTTTCCATCTGCTTCTGTTGGCTTATTTATTTTTTCCGGCAGATCTTCCAATTCATATTCAGCGGAAATGGCCTCCTCCAACCTAATGCGGAGATGCGTGCAATACCACCCGATCAGCTCAAATGCATCGAATACTGCTGTTGCTTCTTCTTCGGTTTCCTCTCCACGGATACCCATTTTTATATTTTGAAGCAACTGGTAACCTGATTTCAATATCAACCCGTGGTTGATAGCAAACCAACCCATGGCCATCCTGTTGTATTCATTGCCTTTTTTTGTAAGCATGTGATTATCGAGGTATGCTTCTTTTTCCCGCTCTTTTTCTTCGGTTGCCTCATCGATGGGGTTATTCCCGGTCTCTATACCCTTTTTCAGGGTCATATCATTAATCTCTTCCCGGAGCTTTTGAATGTTTTCCCTAATTTGGTTCAAAAAACCCGGATTCCCGTTGGGAGATATATACTTATAGATTTTATACCTTTCGCACCGGTCGGTGAAGGAACATTTTAAACACCACAGATCGCAGTATTTGTGGATGTTGATGATGTAATTGTTTTGGGCATCTGGGTTTTGGGGTGTTTCTGGATTTTTCATGGCTTTATGGTTTAGACTGGATTTACAAGATTTACATGATGAATTTGGATATGATTAACGAGATTTACAGGAATTAAAAGTACGGGATTTTTTGAAAAATTTCAACTTTATAGTGAGGATTTCATGACAATTGCTTTTCTTCCTTTTAAAAATTGAAAGGGTGAACAGGCTGTATGACGATCCCTACGTTATCGACCTGGATGAGTTCAACAGGTAATCTCAGCCTTTCTGGTCAAGGCTGCAGCTCTTTTACATGCTCCAGGGTGGTATTGTAAAAATCTTTCCGCATCCTTTCTGCATCGATATCCCTGTAGAACCAGACTTCCCGGTGGCCTTCCCCTTTGCGGGTGGTCACCTTTATCTGTTTGGCATATTCAGGGTGTATCACGGCCTCTATAATAGAAAGGTCCCATATGATGCGCTTTCTCCTGCCGCCGTCCAGGTGGTTGTACCAGCGTTGCAGCAGGAAATCCAGCAGATCATGCTCACCCCTGAAGCGTTCTTCCGTTTCTTTCCAGTTCATGCTCATTTGTGAAGAAACGTTGCCGGGGATTACATGCAGCTCCACATCCGAGTTGAACACCACGTCCACAGCCTGTATGTCCATTACGCTGTTAAAATCCAGGTTTTTCATTACTCTCCTTTGGAAGTCGTAGGTGGTGCCCAGCCAGTAGACCCTGATCTTTGAGGTTATGGAGGGTTCGTCGAGTATTGGCGAAGCTATGTTGGTCAAGGCTCCCAAAACAATCACATTGATTTTTTCATCTTCTGCTTTTTGGGCCTCTTCTATAATGAAATTCGATGCTGCAGAGGGTTGCGACTGATTGCCCCAGTCGTACAGGCGGGCCTCGGCACCACGGTTCGACTTCACCTTACCATCCATCTGCAGGTAGGACAGCAATACCTGGTTCAGCCGGTAGCTTTCCTCCATGGATTTGGGAACCGACCAGTGGCTGGCCTGCCACTGGGTGGCATTAAGGCCGAGCACCTTCCAGCCCGGCTCGATCAGTCCGCGGACGATGGCATAAAGATCATCCACCTCGTTGCCCGTATCGGCGTCGATGATGACTTTTTTCGTTTCCTGGGCCTGGCCAAATGAGACCATAAAGACAAACAGGAGTAAGAGGAGTTTTTTCATGGTTAAAAGGGTTTTGTGTTATTATACGCGAAGTTAGGGGATTTCAGGGGTGCCCTGAGATATTTTCATTGGTTTGAGGAGGAGTTTCCGCAGGATATTGGCGATCCTTTGTTCCATTTCATCTGGACGGTTGCCCTGGTGGAGAAAAACAGAACCGAAGAGGCCAGGAAGAAAGCTTATACCACCGCATTTTCCAATACCTACCTGTTCGATCTTTTGCTGGACAGACCTGTAGAGCCAATGGACAAATCGGAGCTGATCAGCTTTGAAAGCCTTGAATTTGCAGAGGAGATAAAGGAGACATGCAAAAAATACGGCACGGAACGATTTTTTAGCTGGTTGCAAGCGTTTGTTGAAAGTGATGAATACAAAGACAATCTGAATGTTTTCATAGATAAGAGCCGGCAGATCAAACACACGGAACAAGGCGGGGAGAGAAGGACCCTGTTAAAGCAGGAAAGGGACTTTATCAACAGGCTGACTTTAAACAGGCAAACTGAAGTGGTGGATGTTTAGTACCTTATCATTTAAATCAAAACAGCCGCATAGCGGTTCCAAACCGCTTTGCGGCTGGTTCGGTATAGGATTTCCTTATTTCTCCATCACCGCATCATAAACCACCACCTTTTTCCACAGATGCTGGTAATCCTCTATAAATTGCTGATGGATGGGATGGTCCTGGTAGACGTCATGGCTTTCCCTGTCCTCAAAAAAGACCAGGTAAGAATAGGTATAGGAGCCTTCCACCACATCCCTGTCGGTGGTGGCAGCAGGTGTGCCGAAGTGATACGATTTGATCACCGGCACTTTCAGCAGCTCACGGACCCCTTTTTCAAATTCGGCCCGGTCGTCGGGATCATCGGGATTTTCGAGCCAGAAATAAACATGATGCGCAAATTTGTGGTCAACAGATGTTTCTGATGAATTGTTCTGACAAGCATTGAACAAGGCAACGCTCAGAAGCAGAAGCATGATGGGATAGAGTTTTTTACCGTTCATTGTTTTCATTTTTTAAGAGATTTACAATAAGTTATTCAAGTTCCTCCAGTTCCAGATTTACGGTTTGCAGATAAATTGTATATCTGACGGGTCCATGATTTGAGAGGCCGGAGAAACCGGTATTTTTTACAGCTCATCCTTATTAATGTATTAAAAGTAGTTAATGCAAACGCTAAAATAATTATTTCACCGGAATATCCATTTGCGTTGTCGGTTTTTATTTTGCCAGGCCTCTGCACCGGAACAGCAAAGGAGGAGAACGTACCCGCAAAGGAACAGTGGGATATGTGCCGATCATTTTTTTGAAACAGAGGAAAAAATAATAATTATATGGTCCCGGCTCGTTATAAAAATACCATGTCTTGTTTAGTCCTTATAAGATAAAGTTGTTTTTTTATTTACCATTAAAAACGTGAATGTTATGAATGCAAAAAGCTTTTTATTTCCACTGATTTTACTGGGAACTTTCCTAATGTTCCCGGGTTGTGGTCCGCAGGAAACCACTGAAGAAGAAGCCAAAGAGAAGCAAGATCTTCCTGAAATTGCCGTATTGACAGGTGAGGGATTTCAGGATGCCGAAGCTTACATGCCCATGGGTTATTTTACCAACCGGGGGGCAAAGATTACTGTTATAGGTTCCGAAACCGGAACAGTAGGTGCTTATAACAGTGATTTTACAATAAAGATTGAGAAGACCGTTGATGAAGTGGCAATTGATGATTTTGATGCCTTAATTTTTCCGGGAGGACATGCTCCTGAAAAACTGAGGGAAGATGGCGATGTGGTTGCTTTTGCCAGGGATTTTTTCAACTCCGGTAAGCCGACGGCAGCCATATGCCATGGCCCGCAGGTGCTTGTAACTGCAGGTGTGCTTGAAGGCAGGACGAGCAGCGGTGTCGGGAGTATTGAGGAAGAGATCGAAGAGGCAGGTGGCAGCTATGTGGATGAAGAAATTTCGGTTGACGGGAATTACATCAGTTCGAGAGTTCCCAAGGACCTGGCCGCTTTCTGCGAAGCCATTCATAATGCACTGAAAGACGAAGGCTTCTACCAGTAAAAACTGTCGCCGGGCATTAATCGGCTATTGTTGGGCCCTAACATCTTACAGTCTTGCGGTGATTCCGTGCCGGCGGGATCATAGCCGGAAGCCTATTACTGTGATATTGATACCCGCGATGGCATCGGGGAGCTTCTTCAAAATCCGGCTCAGATGCCTTCCTGTGAAACTGGAAATTTCGGGACATTTATGATCACGCGCACCCGGCAGCAGGCAGTTATTCGCTGCGGCATACGGGGTGCTAAATCTTTTTTCCCGTAGAAGTCACTTTCAATTCCTTTTGAAGATCCTGAATATTCCATTATCTTCGAATGGTAATCCATTCATGAAAAACTTGATTCATCGATATGAAAATAGATGCATTTTCCGGTAATCCGTCGCAGAAGCTAAGGCCTGTTGAGCTTAACGCACCCGATAAAACAAGGGGTTTGGCTCTTATGAAGGCACTGGACCTTCGAAATTCAGATGGAGGATGGTCGTCAGAGAAACTCAGCCTTCAGGATCTGTCGGATCTGTTGTGGGCAGCCCATGGTGTGAACCGGCCCGGTGAAGGGAAAAGGACTGCGGCATCTGCCCTGAATGCACAGGATATTGATGTTTATGTATTAATGGAAGAAGGTGCTTACCTGTACGATGCATTCAAACAGCTATTGGCTCCGGTTGCTTCGGGTGATTACCGTTCACTGGCAGCTACGGGCAATCCTCCTGTGGTTTTGGTCATGGTATCGGATGTATCACGTTTTCCGATGGGCGGCCGAAACATGAAGCTGCAATGGGCTGAGATCGATTGTGGAATCGTTTCTCAGGGGATATCGGTTTTCTGTGCTGCTGCCGGCCTTGCTACCCGGCCCCGCACCAGCTTTTCCGGGAAAGATGAACTGGCCAAAGTTCTGGATTTAAGCAGTTCCCAGCATATTCTGTTAAATCACCCGGTAGGGTATTCAGAGGGTTAATGAATTGTCCGTTTCAGCACTTTTAAGCGTATTAAGCCCGGAGGGAAGTTTTTCCGGTATTTTAAAGGTTGCTGCGCCTGAATCTCCCGGGATGCTGCCGGAAGGTTTTATTTTCGGCGGGCCGTCCAGTTCTTTACTGAGCTGCCTTCGTTGTTGCGGATCTGTACTTTCCCTTTTATTGTATCCCCGTCAATGGCGCCGTTGAATAAATACCGGGTTTCCGTTTCCGGATTGGCAGCACGGATGGTAATGCGCTCTCCCGTCAGATTTTTGTTTTCAATGGTTAAAGCAGTATCTCCGGCACGGATTTCCGCATGAATCTTTTGAAAACTCTGATCGATGGTCATGGCAAATGCTTTACCGCCGGTCTTCCACTGCCATTCCCCCCTGGCTGCTGCCGGCACTTCCCAGTAAAACACATTGTGGCTGAAGAGTTGCAAGGGTTTGTTAAAAACCGGCTTATTCAGCATCATACCGAAGGAGCTGGATTCTTCGGGCCTGGTAAGGATCAGGGTATCCGGGATGAAGTTGTTCATATTGACTTCGGTATGACGGTCGGGTTCCCAGTCACCCATGTCAAAATCATGGGATACAATACGCGTACCCGGATCGAGCTGTTCGGTAAATTCCGTGCGAAGTTTTTGGATCATGGGAGGAAGCAGATACATGGTAATGACACTGGCCCCGCTGATATCGGTTTTAAAGAGATCTTGTTTTAAAAACATCACATTATCTGAGACACCGGCTCTCCGGGCCTTTTTCCTGGCTTTCCGTATAAGCTTCCCGTCAATATCAACGCCGAGCGCGGTGGCTCCCCGTTTGGCTGCAGCAATAACAATCCGGCCGTCGCCGCATCCCAGGTCAATGACGTAATCGCCGGACCCCACATGGGCCATATCAAGCATTTCATCCACCACCCGATCGGGTGTAGGTACATAAGGAGCATCCTTTTCCTGGGCATTGGCACAGACACCTGAAAACAGGAGCAGGACAGAGACCAGTGTGGCCAAACGCAACATCATTGCCGGGGATAGGGATGGTTTTGAGGATCTGAAAAACAATTTTATCCCGCTTATTTTTTTAATTTCCATAACTGTTTGGTTCAATATATTCACCATCGTATTTTAAAGGCGCAAGGATATGAATATTTACAGGAGATCGAAAACTTTTTAAATGTTCTTAACTTTTCTTTGTTCTTCCACGCTGTTTATTCTGCAGCCTTTCATCCTTTCCATTTCTTCAAAATTTTAATCTTACCGGGCACCGGCATCTTCGTTCCGCCGGCGGCACGGAAATGCCGGGGAAAAAACATTTACCTGCATGCGTTAAGACACCTCCAGGTTCTAATTTCGGCGGGCTGTCCAGTTATCTATCGAGTTCCCTTCTTTGCTGCGGATCTGTACTTTTCCTTTTATGGTATCCCCGTCAATGCGGCCGGAATATAAATACCGGGTTTCCGTGACCGGGTTTACAGCACGGATATTGATGCGTTCACCCGTGAGTTTTTGGTTTTTGATGTTTAAAGCAGTATCTCCTGCCCGGATCTCCACCCGGATATCCTGATAACTCTGACCGGCTTCCATGGTAAACCCCTTCCCGTTGGTTTGCCATTTCCAATGGCCCCGGGCTTCTGCCGGAACCTTCCAGTAATGAACCTGGTGCCGGAACAACGGTAAGACCCGGTTTTGCTTCAGATTTTCAGATAACAGGCGGAAGGAATCCAATTCCGCCCTTGAAACAGAAACCAGTGTATCCGAAAGTATTTTGTTGCTTTTGATTGTGGCATGCCGGTCGGGTTCCCAGTCATTCATATCAAAATCGTGTGAAACGATGCGTGCCCCGGGCTTAAGCTGATCGATAAGCTCCGGGCGCAGTTTGTTGATTAAAGAGGGATACAGATACAGGGTGATGACACTGGCCCCGCTGATATCCGTTTTAAAGAGATCCTGTTTCAGGAACATGACCTTATCCGACACACCGGCTTCCCGCGCATTTGTTCTGGCTTTCCGTATAAGCTCCGGATCAATGTCAACACCCAGCCCGATGGCTCCACGCCTGGCTGCTTCAATAACAATCCGGCCGTCGCCGCATCCCAAGTCGACCACATAATCGCCGGGACCCACACCCGCCATATCAAGCATTTTATCCACTACTCCGGCAGGGGTAGGGACATAAGGAGCATCTTTTTCCTGGGCATGGCAGGGATTGCCGGAAACCAAAAACAAGATGAAGGCAAGTATGATGGAAGGCAACATCATGGCTGATGCCAGAGCGGTTGTTGGAGGTGAACCATGAAGCAACTTTGCGCCGGTCCTTTTGATATTTCCCATAACTTCTTGATTTAAAATATTCTTCATAGAATTTTAAACCTGCAAGGATAGGAATATTTACAGGAGATCGAAAACTTTTTAAATGGGGATTGGGGGTTGTTTATAGCAACTTATTTTTATTTTGACAAATTCTAAATTAGCCCCTGGTATTAAATTTTTTTACAT
>CAYNPZ010000081.1:14548-16416 GCA_964399175.1 uncultured Bacteroidales bacterium
TTATTTTTATTTTGACAAATTCTAAATTAGCCCCTGGTATTAAATTTTTTTACATTTCTCAATGCCAATATCCATAAGCAGTACAGCAATATTTACATAATATTTTATCCGCTGAAATTTAGAAAAGTGTTGCATTGTTAAAAATATCTCTCTATATTGTTCGACAATTTGAACCAAAAACAGACTGCTTGATCATTTATGTATAACCTTAAAACATATTGCCGATCAGTTAAATATGACAAGATCAACCTCAAAGCCACAACGGCTGGTTCAGCGAACCGGCCCGGGCACCGTGGAGCTGCACCGCTCCATGAGGATAAAGCCTGCCGCCACGTCCATTACCATGGGGGTTGCTTTATCGGCGCTTGTCGCCACGTCTGCAATGCTTACAGATACCTTTGGTGCCTTTATGGTACCTCGGGTGTTGATTAACAAAAATTTACAGTTAACATTAAAATTTACATCTTATGGAAGAAACAGAAATTACTTATCCGTGCAAAACAGTGGAGATGTTACTGGCCACATTGATAATTGTTAAATCATTCAGGGAAGACATCGATGTTTTTGAGGCCATGCGCTCTATCTGGAACCTGAATTTTGCAGATGCTCTTGAAAGCAGAGCTGACAATGCCCTGACCAACCTGGTGGGTGTGAATCACCGCACCAGGTTGCGTGAGTCCACTGACAGGGTCATGGATGTCAAGAAGAAGGCCAAGAGAGCGCTGTACATCTTCAAGATTCATGTTATGGACGATTTTGATAAGGTGGAAGCAGCAGAAATCCTGAATCAGCTTGGCTACAACCGGTATTATGATGATGCCCAGAATGACAATCAGGAGAGCCTGATGAACCTGTTGAATGGTTTCAGGATTGCTATGAATGACGGTTTGAGGGAGAAGATCACCGGCGTAGGAATCACACCGGGATATATCGACACGATTATTGGCTTTGGGCCGGAGTTTCAGCAGGCAAATATTGAACAGGAAAAGATGAAGAATTACTGGAATGAGCCTTCCAGGGAAGCAAGCCGTGAATATCAGTCGATTTATAAAGAGATCATCAGAATTTGCAAGGTTGGCGCGGCACTGTTCAATGATGATCCGGAAAAGCGCGACCGTTACATCTTTTCAAGGGTTGTGGCTAAAGTGAGCTCTCGCAGAACCGGCCAGGAAACAGAGCCGGATGTCGAAGCTGCTGCTGAGGAGGAATAGACTCTTTACTGTTACAGGAGTAACTTGAATCTACAAGACAGGTCGGTTCATTTTTGCCTTCGCCTTAAATACTTTAAAGGGCGAAGGCATTGTTTTTCCTTCATTGTTCCGGGATGTTGCCCGGACTCTCTGTTCTCTCCCGGGCCGGTTCGATAAGTGCCTTTTCTAATTGGCTGAAATTTCCCAAAAATATTCACTTTAGAGTTTATACCTGATTCATGGTTTATGAGCGCAATTAAACCATATTCCAGATAATTTATATAAGCTCATCGATCCTTTGAATGATCCCACCGGTCTCCTGGTTAACCTCATTGGCCTTTCAGATAATCTCACCGCTCTCCCGGATAATCTTGCCCTTCTTTTGAATGATCCTACAGTTCTTTTAGATAATCTTACCGGCCTCTTGGATAATTCTGCAGCTCTCTTATATAATCTTACACCGCTCTTGGATAATCTTACTGCTTTATTAGATAACCTTATCGGTCTCTTAGATAACCTCACCCTTCTCTCAAAAGATCTCATTCCTTTCTTGGATGATCTTGCTCCGCTCTTAAATTATCTTACCGGTCTCTTAAATGATGTCACCGGTTTTTTAGATAACCTTACGGGTTTCTTAGATAATTTTATCCTTTTCTTGGATAATGTCACCGATCTCTT
>CAYNPZ010000082.1:0-4079 GCA_964399175.1 uncultured Bacteroidales bacterium
CCCGCATCCAGGGACCTTCACAACAAGGACATGAGTAGCATGCGGGTTCCATGGTTATACAAGCAAAGTTTGTAATTTTTGTAAATAAATCAATTTGAAATTCAATTTTTTAATAAACTGTTACACTAATGAAATACGATTTGTCACATATAAGAAGGGAATATGCTCAACAGTCCCTTTCAAAACATGAGGTGGACAGGAACCCTTTCAGTCAGCTACAAAAATGGCTTGACGAAGCCCTGCATGCCGAAGCACTGGAATCAACGGCCATGACACTTTCCACTTCCGATAAAAACGGAAGGGTTACATCAAGAACGGTACTGCTGAAAGAACTGAAAAACGAGGGCCTGGTTTTTTACACCAACTACAACAGTTTAAAAGCCCGGCAATTACAGAACAACCCATTTGTCTCGGCCCTTTTTTACTGGGCCGAGCTGGAAAGACAGGTTCGGGTGGAAGGCACAACAGAAAAAGCATCCGGGGAGGAATCCGACCGCTATTTTGAAACCAGGCCGGAAGCCAGCAGGATAGGCACCTGGGCCTCGGACCAGAGTACAGAGATCCCCGATCGGGAATACCTGGAGCAAAAGCAACAGGAATATTCGGAATATTTTCGCAATAAAAAAATTGAACGCCCGCCACACTGGGGGGGATACATCATCAAACCCGTTCGGTTCGAATTCTGGCAGGGCCGGGAAAACCGCCTGCACGACCGCATCGAATACTCTATTGAGGATCAGAAATGGGTGATCAGGAGACTGGCGCCATAAATTTCTTATAGGATACTTCGGGGATAGGAAGTCGCCGAATGCCCGAAGGTCTTTAACCTCCTGTAAGCATTAAAAAGTTATATATTGATTTACCTGACACCGGCCTAGCGGTTTTGAACCGCTTAGCCGGTAGTTTGCGTCGACTTTTTCTCAGTCTGAATGTACTTCTTTCCAGATTCATAAGACTTTTTTCCGGCTCAAAAGGATTAAAAAGTACTCCCGGATGACTTTTAAATAGTGCTGCCAGGACTTTTTTCTCACTCAAAGTGATTAAAAAGTGCCTTTCAGGTTACTTTTTTCTCCCTGCCACCGACTTAAAAGTGGGTTCATCAGACTTTTTTCCGGGTTTAAGGTATTTTTTTAATCAATCCCTCCGGCAAATCATTGCATAGGGACAAAACCGGCAGGTATTCAGGTCGTCGGTTTGGGTGAAGGCTTCTTCAGGATCGAATATTTCTTTAAGTATGCCCCGGAGATTCTCCTCCAGCTCAATCTTCACCTCGTCATAAGAAACCGGCTTTTTATTCATTTTCAGCCTCCAGTCGAAATCATCCTGGTAGATCCGGCGGAAGAAATAAAGCCCGGGAATGATCTTTTTTTGCGCTCCGTGCACTTCATCATACATCCTGGAATAGATCAAAGCCTGCAGGGCCGCGTGATTGCCATACTTTTCAAACAATGAAGGAACATCCTTAAAGGATTGTTTGGGTTGTCCTGTCTTGTAATCAATGATGCGTATGCCGGAACCGTTTTCATCCACCCGGTCGATATCGCCCTGTATCAATACATTTTTATCTTCTCCTTCAACGGCAAATTCTACGGAAGTTTTCCAGGTTTCTTCCAGGGAAATGGGGAGAAAAGGGGCGAATTTCTGCTCCACTCTTAAAAACTGTTTGATATATTGATGGATGATATCCTTGATCAGCAAATTCTTCCCGGAAAGGTTGATCGTTTTATCAGCGGGAAAATCGCTGAAATATTCTTCCCTGAAGGCATCCATGATACGGGCTTCAATAAGGTCGTCGTTTTTCTCCAGCTTCTTAAGCTCTTCCGTGGTAATCCGGCTCTTGTTCTCCCGGTAGGGTTCGTAAAGCAACTGGATGGCTTTATGCAGCAACGAGCCGAATAACGGCAGGTCAACATTTTCCGTCACCTCTTCCGGTTCTTTAAGCCCGGCAATATAACGGTAATAAAACTGCAGCGAACAGCGAAGATAAGCATTGATGGCACTGGGCGAGAAGGTTTTTTCATTGTGGGTATAAGTATTGTACTTTTCCAGTACCTCAAGAATTTCCGGGGTTTTGTCTACAGTAATGGATTTACCCTCCGGTATGCTGAGCCCGGATACCACTGTTCTTTCTTTAATATCAAAGCCGGTTTCAAACTTCAGCTGGTGCATGAATCGACTCATCTCTCCGGTTTTCAGACCATCCGATCCGGAATTGTAAACCAACGTGATGTTCTTAGCCCTCTGAATCAACCGGTAGAAATAGTAGGCATAAATCGCATCATTGTGCTCATAGGTGGGCAAACCAAATCCTTTTCTCAGGCTGAAAGGGATGAATGAAGGAGTCGATTCTGCCTTAGGAAAAACGCCTTCATTCATAGAGAGAACAATCAGGTTCTCAAAATCGAGGGCACGGGTTTCCAGAAGGCCCATCACCTGAATGCCCGACAGAGGTTCCCCCTGGAAAGGGATGGACTGGCTTTTGACCACCCTTTCGAGTATCCGAAGATAAGTGGCAGGCTTTACCTCTGCCTTGTGCTGTTGAAAAACCTCCTTCAACCGCTTAATCGAGATGTACACGTAATAGATGCTCTCCAGCTCCATCCTGAGGGGATGATCTTCACCCTGATCCAGCTTCTTCAGCAGCGTATAGAAGTGGTAATAATTGTCCAGCAAATAATCGCTAAGGGATTCATAAGATCCGGGCAGCTTAAAGACAGAACGAAAAAGGTTGTTGACAGTCAGTTCATCAGAGGGGATATATATCTTGTTGTGGGTATGGATTCGCTCGATGAGCGCTTCAACCTGTTCATCCCTTATAATGCCCAGGTATTGATGGTTCAGAACCGAAAGCACATCGTTGTAATAAAACTGCACTTCACCGTTTTGCTGCTTTACATTCTCCTGGAGATGAATCAGCGTGAGCAGAAAGCTGAATGCGGGTGTAGAATAAACAGGATATCCCATGGTCACATTCACCTCACCCGTCGATTCAGGCAGGCTGTTCAGCACAGGAAGCAACAAATGCTCATCGGGCAGAACAATGGCCGTTTTATCCGGTGCTCCGTTGTTTTCCGCGGGTGTTCCTGACAGCAAATCAGGCAGGATCTTGGCCTGGGCAATGTCATACGGAGTATTGATGAACTGAATGTTCTTTTCCTGTTGTAGTCCGTTGTAAACGCCCAGATCTTCTCCGGGAAAATGTTCCATGTTGCGGCGAATAAAAGTGCCTGCCTCATGCTCTTTAAGATAGAAATGGTCATAATCCCAGTAGAAGACGCCCTTCTCCTGTTGTTTCAATTCTTTGAAAAGGTAGTGTTCAACCGGTGTAAGGGCATTGAAGCCAATAAAAATATACATATCATGCCGGGGATAGAGCGTGTTGCTGTTGATCCGGTCCATCACTGCCCGGTAGATCTTCCCTTCATAGGCCTGTTTCTGCTCATCCAGGATCCTGTTAAACTGAAAATAGACGTTGTAAAGCACCTGCCATATGGTGATGAAATCGTTCTGTTCCTTAGAAAGCTGACCGACATTTAGGGTATCCCAGAATCTCCGGATGG
Source organism: uncultured Bacteroidales bacterium (assembly GCA_964399175.1). GTDB lineage: Bacteria > Bacteroidota > Bacteroidia > Bacteroidales > UBA12077 > JAGXLC01. The sequence continues at coordinate 3,561 of CAYNPZ010000082.1, forward strand.
ACTCGATCTGTTCTTCGGTAAGATAGGAAAAATGATCCTCCAGGGATTTCAACTGAGCGAGGTTCCGGAACACATCCCGGGGATCTGCCAGGTACTTATCGATGTCGTCGAAGTCGCGCAGCAGCATCTCCCCCCAGTGATAGAACTCATCAAAAGGCTCCTGGCTCTGCTTTTCCTTTTTGAAAACCTGGTGCAGCATGAAAATCAGGGAAAGCTGGTCGGCTTTCTGAAAACCCGAAAATTGCTGCATCAGATCACTTATGGGCAGAACTTCCGGCGACCACACCGGATTCGTAAGCTCACCAGAAAGATAGTGCTTAAAAAACAATCCCGACCGCCGGTTGGGAAAAACCAGGCACAAATCAGACAGCCTGTCGCCATATTTACGATACACATCCCGGGCCGCTTCCTGAAGAAAATATTGCATAAAATCTTAATATGTTGATCATTATTAAACAGGATAAAATTCCAAATAGCAAGCACCACAAAAGGAAAAAATCACAAATAACAAGCCTCAAA
>CAYNPZ010000082.1:4179-10520 GCA_964399175.1 uncultured Bacteroidales bacterium
ATTCAAAACACCCCGAAATACAAATCAACAGACCTTAGCCTGGGATGTTTGGGTCATTGAAAAATTCGTAATTGGTGCTTATTTGTTTTTTGGAATTTGTAATTTGGTCCTTTTCATTTGGTACTTCTCATTCCAATAAATAAACTAATGATACCAATGGCCATCAAATATGTACCTTTTTATAGTACTTCCCCTGCCATGTATCCCGGTTCACCATCCTTTGCTCAAGCTTGTTGCGCACTTCGTAGGTTCTGATCAGGCCCCAGCCCGGGCCGGCCAGGAACCACGGGGGGACTTCACCGGAAAAGCGTTCGATGACGAAATTCGGATTCAGCCTTTCCATAAAGCTTATGACAAAATCGATGTACTCGTCCAGCTCAAACAGGGTGAACCGTTCCGGATGCTTCTGATATTCTTTTGCCATGACCGTATCCTTAAGGATCTGAAGCTGGTGAAACTTAACCGTATCCAGAGATAGCTGCGATAGCATATCCGCTTCTTTCAGCATATCCTCCCTTGTTTCGCCAGGCAGGCCAAATATCAGGTGGGCACCGGTTTTAATTCCCTTTTGAGCCGTTTTTTCTATAGCGGTTATAGAATCCTCAACTGTATGTCCGCGATTGATCTGCTCCAGGGTGCGGTTATAAAACGATTCGATCCCGTATTCCAGGATGATATAATAATCCCGGGACAACTCAGCAAAATAGTCCAGTTTCTCGTTATCAATGCAATCGGGGCGCGTTCCGATCACAAGCCCGATAATTCCCGGATATTGCAAAGCCTCATCATAAATTGCTTTCAGCCGGTCCAGCGGTGCATAGGTATTGGAATAGGCCTGGAAATAGGCCAGATATTTGTTCGCCTTCCGGTAACGGCTCCTGTGGAACTCCACACCCTCATCTATCTGCTGCGTGACACTCTTATCAGGCTTGCAGTAAGATGGATTGAAAGCATCGTTGTTGCAATAAGTGCAACCTCCCCTTCCAACGGTTCCGTCCCGATTGGGGCAGGTAAAACCGGCATCGATGGTTACCTTCTGAACCCGCTCTCCGAAAACACGCTTGAAATAATCGCTGTATGCATTGAATCGCCTCCTGTTTCCCCACGGAAACACTTCCTTTCCTTTTTCTTTCATGCCTCCACCTTTATCAATTCATTCTGGTTAACATACCAGATATAACCAACGGAACGGGTATAACCCATATTTCTTATCGCCTTCAGGTAATAACCCAATTGTTTCTTGTAGATTTTGTCCTTCCTCTCTCCAAACTTATAATCCACCACTACCGTTTCCCCGTCTTTCATCATCACCCGGTCGGGGCGATAGGACTTACCGTTGGGCAAAAGGATTTCCCGTTCGGTAAACACCTGCCAGTTGCCGTTAAACCAATCCTCCACCTGTTGATGACTTATCAGATACTCTATTCGCCGGTTAAGTTCATCCTTTTCCGTTTCGGTGATCTTACCTTCCAGGTAAACCTGCTCCAGGGTATCGTTAATATCCTGTTTGGTACGAATATTGGCAAAAACCTGATGCATGAGCTTTCCATAATCCACCGAGCCCTGGAACAGGTCGGTTTGATCACTGAAAAATTCGCTGTGCTCATATCTCAAATGGAGGTTGGGTTTTTCGCTATATACCGGATAATTTTGCTGTTCCAGCAGATTATTTCTCTTTTCTTCTGTTGGAATATCTTTCGGCAGCTCTCCCCACTCCAGCATGCCGTATTCATCATCCCAATAATCTTTCAGATCAGGAATAAAGGGAAACGCTCCTTTATCTGATTGGGGCAATGATTCATAATTGTTGTATACAAAATGAATCAGCTCCCCTATGGTGGTAATTCCTTTATCACTCAGTTCATAATTCAGTGTCCCATCCTTTTTCACCTGTATCGGAACATAGGTCAGAAGCACCTCTTCTGCCCTGGTCAGGGCGACATAGAGCAGGTTCAGGTTGTCCACATAATTGTGGAATTTCTCGGAATAATAGGTATCACTGAACAGCGTATCGGCAAGGCGCCCGGAATAATTCACCGGAACTACACCTATGTTGCCCAGTTTCGGATCCTCGGACCGGCACCATAAATAATTTTTCCTGGTACCCGATGAAGAGGTGTCCAGTTCCCAGTTGCAAAAAGGAATTAGCACAGCTTTAAACTCCAGGCCTTTCACCTTATGAATGGTGGTAATCCGGATGGCATCGTAGTCTTCGGGAAGCTGGAGCTTCTGTTTCCAGCCGTTTTCATTCCACCAGTCCATGAAAGTATTCAGGTCTGAAGCATACCGTCTTGAAAAATCGAGGATGATTTCCTGAAAAGCTTCGATATAGGGTATCTCACCTTCAATGTTGTTGATACCGAAAATGGAAATCAGCCGTTCAGTAAGTTCGTAAAGCGACATCCTTTTCAGTTCTGTGAGGTTACCCACAAAAGCCCCGGGAAGATGGTCGGGGAATTCATCCTCAGCTTCCCGTAAAAGCGAATGCCAGCTTTTGGGCCCATAATCCTTTGCCAAAATGGTATTGTGATAGATATCTTTTATGAAAGCCCGGTTAATGGCATCCTCAGGGTTGACCAGATATTGAAATAAGGACAGAATGAATTTCACACTTTCAGCACGCCCGACATAAAGGGAATCATTGGAAACTACATCATATCGGTAATTTGAAGAAGCTCTTCCGCTGTTCCGATATTCCATCAGAGCATCAGCAATTTCCTGGCCTTCACTGTTCTTTCTTACTATTACGGCAATGTCCGAAAGCCGATAATGCTGATCCTGCAATGATTCAATATCCCGGATGAGCTGCTCCTTAATCTTTTCTCTTTGATCCTGCTGCTGATTGTGCAAATGCCGGTAAAAGCGGTTCCGTACAAACCCTCCTTTCCGTTCTCCGGGCAATTTTTGCATTACGTCCTTATAGGCCTCCAACAGTTTTCCCGACCAGGGATTTTCCCCCCTGTAATTTTCAATCTCCGAATCGAAATGATTTTGCAGCACATAACGCGCAAAATGAAAGATCGTATTGTTGTAGGCGATGACGTTGTATAAACTTCGCCGGTTGTAAATCAGCTCTTCCTGCTCTACGGAAAAACGGGAGAATTCTGAAGGCACCTCATCCTCCAGGATCTTCCAGTCGCCATTGCGCCAGCGATAAATACTTTGTTTCACATCCCCCACCATCAGGTTGGCCTGGTTCTGTGACAGGCTGTTCCTGAAAAGCGGTTTGAAATTCTCCCACTGAAATCTTGAGGTATCCTGAAACTCATCAATCATAAAATGATGATAAATGCTTCCGGTTTTCTCATAAACAAAGGGCGCATCATTTCCCGAAATGATGTCGCGCAGAAAATCTGCGGCATCGGATATCAGGAAAAGATTCTTCTCCCGGCAGTATTCATACAAACGCTGCTGAATATCCCCGAGGATACCCAGCACATAAATGTTACGCTGTATCTCTCTAACCGAAAGATATTTTTCGTGGTTGTCATTCCAAAATTCCACAGCTTTTCTAAGAATGGGATTGAGCTGATCCCTGGCCAGAGAGATGATAAGCTGCTTATCCTCTTTTTTGACATTACCGGAAGGCCATTTCTCCGGATGATCCAATACCTTCAGAACATTCCGGTTCGGACTAAGCTTGTCTTTCCTGATATCTTTCAGATAATAAAAATAACGTGCTACCCCGTTGTTTTTTTGGTTGAAATCATCCGTTTTCAGTCCGCTATTCTCAATGATATCCACAGCCTGCCTGCCATAGCCCCTTAAGGTATTCTCAAAATGTTTCTGTTCCTCATTCAGGGTTTTTACATAATCATTCAGTGTATCCCTGTCGCTGATCTTGCTTACCTGTAAATCTTTCACCTCTTCTTTTGTAAGCTCTGATGCCAATGAGCTTATTTCATCACGGAAATTCCAGCTTTTTTCCTCCATCATCCGGGCACGGGCAAAATCAACCAGCCATCGGCGCAGTTGATCATCATCCTCGGTGGCCAGCAGCAGATCATCAATTACATAATTGAGGATCTCCGATTCGTCAATTTCCAAAGTATATCCCGACTGCAGCCCCAGCTCCCGGGCAAAGGTACGTATCACCCGTTGAAAAAAGCGGTCGATGGTGCTTACAGAAAAACGGCTGTAATCGTGAAGGATGTTTCGGAGCACCCGGTAAGCCCGCTTCTGAATTTCCTGTTCACCCAGGTTCAATCCCGCCTTTATGGCCGGAAGATGCTTGGAATCTCTTCCATTGGCGAGGGTATTCAATTCATCCAGGATCCGTTCCTTCATCTCGGCAGTGGCCTTGTTGGTGAAGGTTACGGCCAGAATATGCCTGTAAAGGGAGGGAGTACGAAAAAGCATCAGCAGGTATTCCTGAGTCAGGGCAAAAGTTTTGCCGGATCCTGCAGAAGCTTTATATATTTTAAGGCCAGCCATATAAAATTATATTCAAATAAGGGATAAAATTAGCCCAAAATTCCTACGGAACCAAGGGGAGTAAACAAATCAAAAATTATGCGCCTGGTAAAGATTATAAAGGATTATATAAAAATAAGATTTATGTCATGCCTACGGCATTTAGGGCCTTCAGCTGATCTTTGTAAGCCCGGGTGTCAACCCGGGTGCTGAATATCCAAAAAAATTATCAGAATCCCGTCAGGGATGACATAGCAGAAAATCAAATTTCTTTCATTTCTTGCATTGTCCCATTTGATAATCTTGTTCCATTAAAAATTATGTGAAATCCTTAACTTTGTTGGCCATTTATCGTTAGAATGAAATAAAATCTAAAGCATAAGAACAATGAAAAATATTAGATCAAGTCTGCTTACGCTGCTTTTCATCAGTATTCCATTCATATTACTCTCATTGCCTCCTGACCAACAAGGACATGAGATCAAAGTCCAGGTCAACGGGTTAAAAAACTCCGATCTTTATCTTGGATTTCATTACGGAAACAAGCAATTCATTAAAGACACCATTCAGCTGAATGCAAAGGGGCAGGGTACATTTCAGGGCGAAGAAGCTCTGCAGCAGGGTATATATCTCGTGATAACCCCAAAGAAAAAATATTTTGAGATCCTGGCCGGAGAAGACCAGCATTTTTCGCTGAAGACCAATGTGAACAATTTCGTCAATACACTGGAATTTCAGGGCAGTGAAATCAACCAGGCTTTCAATGAATATCAGAAGTTCATGATGAAACAAAACCAAAAATCCAGTGCCCTGAAGAAGAAGCTGAAAGCCGCCAAAGACAGCAAGGATTCAAAGGAACGTATCCAAAAACAGTTGAAAGAACTGGACAAACAAGTAAAGCAGAAATGGAACAGCGTAATCTCCGAATACCCTAACTCCCTGCTGGCGGTCATTATCAGGGGAATGAAAAACGTGGAAGTGCCAGACTTCAATATTTCGGAATCGGCCCAAAACAAGGATTCACTGCGGTGGGAAAAACGATACCGGTTTCACAAGAACCACTATTTTGACCACATTGACCTGTCGGATCCCCGGCTGGTAAGGACCCCGATTCTGCACAGGAAGATAGACCATTATTTCAATAACATCCTGGTGCAAAAGCCGGATTCCATCATTCCACAGGTTGACAGGATTGTGAGCAAGACACGGGGAAGCGATGAGACCTTCCAGTATGTGGTCCGGTATCTGCTCAATCACTACCAGGAAAGCAATGTCATGGGGATGGATGAGGTATTCGTGCATATAGCCGAAAAATATTACCTGTCGGGCCAGGCCGACTGGGTGGATTCTACTACTCTTACCAAACTGCGCGACCGGGTAAGCAAAATAAAGCCCAACCTCATCGGGAAAAAGGCACCCGAACTGAAGCTGACCAACACATCCGGGGAATATTCCAGCCTGCATGACGTGGAAAGCAAATACACGCTGCTATATTTTTGGGAACCCACCTGCAGCCATTGCAAAAAGCTGACTCCTAAAATTTATGATCTTTACCAAAACTATTCACGGGATCAACTGGAGGTGTATGCAGTATACACACAAACCGACAGGCAGGAATGGTTGAAATATCTGAACAACAAGGGCTTCGACTGGATCAACACCTACGATCCCAAATACCTCTCCAATTTCAGAGAGAAATATGATGTATACAGCACTCCTACGGTTTATCTGCTGGATGAAGATAAAACAATATTTGCCAAACGGCTGGGGTTTGAATCACTGAAGAAGATGCTGAAGCAGAAGATTGGGAATTAATTCGTTTGAAGTTTAAAGTTTGAAGTTTGAGTTTGAAAAAAATAGTTGGTCCCGCATTCTGCGGGAGCAAAATGCAGTTGGCAACCCTGGAAGCGACAGTTGGCAGAGATATT
>CAYNPZ010000082.1:10620-15681 GCA_964399175.1 uncultured Bacteroidales bacterium
TATTCTTCAACTATCGACCCGTAAATCACTTCCTGCACCTTGGTGCGAACGTCGTCGGTGATCAGTTTGACATTGTCCTGATCCGGATGCACGCGGTTTGACATGAATACGTAAAGCACCTGGTTCTGTGGATCTACCCAGGTATAGGTACCGGTAAATCCGCTGTGTCCGAAACTACTCGCTGACACACATTTGGCTGCCGGGCTTTCTTCATCCTTTTTGAGAACCGGTTTGTCAAATCCAATGCCCCTGCGGTTATCGTTTTCTTCCCTGAATGGGCTGTGAGTAAACAGTTCCAGGGTTGAATCCCTGAAGTAACGTTTTCCCCCGTAATATCCTTTATTCAGGTACATTTGCATAATCTTTGCCAGATCATTCGCGTTGGAGAACACACCGGCATGTCCGCATACGCCACCCATCATAGCAGCCCCCGGGTCATGCACATGGCCTCTTAGCAATTGCCGGCGGAATACCATGTCGTTCTCAGTAGGTACGATCTCTCCGGGCTCGAAACGCTCCAGGGGCCTGTAGCCGGTGGTATATGCGCCCAAAGGCCTGTAAAACTTCTGCCTCACGTAGTCTTCAAGCTGCATTCCGGTAATCTTCTCAATGATACGATAGAAATAGTAATACCCCAGGTCACTGTATACGTATTTTTTCTTTTCCAGAAGCTCCGATTCATCGATCCATCTTAAAATGCTGTCCCTGTAGTTTTCATTCATATAAAAATCTTCTGCCACCTGTAATGAAAAGCTGTCCTTTGGTGTTTTGGAATACACCCCATCCCTGTAAGTGGTATTCTTCACCATATAAGAGTGGGATCCAAGTTTATAGGGATACTCTTCCGAAAAATCGCTGCTCATCAATTCCCGGTCCGGATACAGCGGCTCCAGCGTTTTATAGTAGAAGGGTATCCAGGCCTGCAACCTGGCTTGATGGGTAAGGATATCTTTCAGTACCCTATCGCTCTTGTTGGTGGTATCGAGGGAAGGGAGGTAATGGCTCAAGGTGGAATCAAGATGGAGGGTATCCTCATCATACAGACGCATCAGAGAAGGAACAGAGGCCGTTATTTTGGTAATGGAAGCGAGATCATAAATATCTTTCCAATGAACGGGCTGTTTCTTTAAATAGGTATGATGCCCAAACGTTTTGTGATAAACAACCTTCCCTTTTCGCGCTACCAGAACCTGGGCTCCGGGTGTGGCCTGTGAATCAATGGCCGCATGAACAATGGAGTCAATTTTGTTCAGTGTATCTGAGTGCATCCCCTCTTCCTCCGGAAGGGTATACTTAAAACGGGACAGGTCTTTAGCAATTATCCCGTTGCCAACCCTCAATGAATCATTAACTGACACCGGAAGCCTGCCATTAACATCAAAAGCCCCAAAAAGTGCCTGCGCAGCCAGCTCCTGGGTAATCCGGTCATCGTTATACCCATTCAGAACTGCATCATAACTATCCAGTGGATGCAAATATTTTAAAGCGTAAGGATTGCCAAAATGAACCACAAAGGTTTTCTTCCTTTTGGCCAGACGTTTCAGCAACTGTTCATAATCCGTGTTTAGTCCATACCGGCGGGAAGGTATTTCATTGGTGTTATGCGTAGAGGCAATGACGGCATCATACTTATCCAGATCGCTGAAGAATTCCTGGATTTCTCCCCCGGTATCATACTGATAATGCCTGCATTGGGTATACAGCTCGATATGCTCCTGAAAAGGGGTTTTCTTGTTCGCACCAATAGAAATGCTGGCCAGGCGGAGTTTACTCAGATTTTTTACGGGAAAGCTGACTTCTTTATTTTCCACCAAAGTAAGCGAACGTTCGGTCAAATTCCTGTTTAAAACCTTATATTCGGGCATGTTCAGATCGCTATACAAATCTTTTTTCTTAACAAGCGCTTCTTCTTCGTGGGCTTCAGTGGAATAATCAATGGTGTCCATACCTGCCCAGTATTTAAAAGAGAGGATTCTTCTGCAGCTTTTCTCAACAGATTCTCTGCTGATCTCTCCCCTTCTTACCTGTCTTTTAATCTCCGAAATGGCTTCAGAAACATCCTGGGGATAAAGCAACACATCATTGCCTGCCTTCAGCGCCTCGGCTTCAATATCACCCGACGGAAAATTACTGGTTACGCCTTTCATGTTCAGGGCATCGGTAAAAACCAACCCGTTAAAGCCCATTTTTTCTCTTAAGAGGTTGGTAACCACATTTTCCGAAAGGGTTGTGGGCCGGTTGGGATCCTGAATATAAGCCGGTACCTGAAGGTGGGCGATCATCATTCCTCCCACTCCGTTCTGAATCATTCGTTTAAACGGGTAAAGCTCTATGTTGTCTAAACGGGCTGTATCGTGGGGAATCACAGGAAGGGTTTTATGGGAATCCTGGTCGGTATCACCATGACCCGGAAAATGCTTGGCTACGGCCAACACTCCTTTATCCTGAAGGCCGTTTACATAGGAAATTCCTTTCCGGGCCACATTGTATTTATCTTCACCGAACGACCGGCTGCCGATTACCGGATTATTGGGATTGTTATTCACATCCACCACAGGGGCAAAATTGATATGAACCCCCAGCCGGCGGAGCTGTTCTCCTATATCCAGCCCCATCTCATAAATCAGTGAATCCTGTTGTATGGCTCCAAGTGCCATCTGACGCGGATAGCTAATCACACTGTCCAGGCGCATCCCCAGACCCCATTCGGCATCCATCCCGATCATCAGGGGAACATCCGAATAGTTCTGGTAGATGTTGGTAAGTTTAGCCTGGTTACGGGGATTGCCCTGGAAAAAAATCAATCCTCCGATATGATGTTTCCTGATGAGTCTCATGATTTCCTGGGTATGCTGGGGGTCTTTATTGGAATAGGCCGCAACCATAAACAACTGGCCGATCTTTTCGCTAAGCGACATCTCATTCATGATGCTATCCACCCAGAAGGATTCAACGGCCAGTAAAGAACCCGGGCTGCTGCTTCGGATAAGGGGATCGTTGGCCCGGATTATGCCTGCAAAAATAAATACCATTGGAAGGAGTAAGAACAATCTTCTAAAGATAAGATGCGCCAGTAATTTCATAATGCATTAGCGTTAAAAGGACAAATATAGTGAAATTTCAGCATTATCAAAGGGACAATCCCCATTAAATCAAAGTCTGATGAACATATCGCTATTTCGCACCAACTTGAATTTAAGGCCTTAATTTTCAATGAATGATTAAGGAATTTATATGCCATCTGAATCATCTGAAAACCCGGAATTCCTCTTTAGTTTTTGGATGCATAAATATACGTGAACTACAAAAAAAAGATATGCTTATGAGACGAATTTACATGGTGATATTCATCACCTTTTTAGTGGCTTTTTCTAATGCTAATGCCCGGGAAGAAGGTACGAGGTTATTAAGATTCCCTGTCATTTATAGATGGCGGATCATTGCGTATTCCCCAATTTGCTTCCTATTCAGCAGAAAAGAGCAAATGGATCATCGAAGGCTATGGTGTTGAACCCGATATTCGTGTGGTCAACGACCCGTATAAAGAATACCAGGGTATCGATCAGCAATTGAATAAAGCCATTGAAGTCATTCAAAAAAAAGTGGAAGAAGAATACGAACCCTTGCCGAAGATACCCGAGGCACCGGATAAATCCGAAAAAGAACAGGATTAGTGTCTTATACTTTCTTATCCTCGGGCAGACAAAACAGGGGAATCATCCTATGATCTCCCCTGTTTTTTTATGGAAAATAAATTTATTAAATAGTGAAAAATGGGATTATCAGGGCAACAAACCCTGCTTGATCGATTTCTATGCAGACTGGTGCGCCCCTTGCAGGATAACCTCTCCCATCATAGAAGACATAGCAAAAGAATATAAGGGGAAAATCCAGGTTTATAAGGTAGATATAGAAAAAGAAAAGGAACTGGCAAGTGTAATGGGCATTAGGAGTATACCCGCGTTCCTATACTGTCCGGTGGAGGGAAAGCCCAGAATGAGTTCCGGTATCGGGCAATCCAAAGAAGATACCAGGCAGATGTTTAAAAGGAATATTGAAGAATTTCTGATGAACAATTAATGAAATTGTAAAACTTACCTACCCCTTCTACATCAGTCTTTAACTAAGGTTAAGAACGATAAAGGGTGTCCCGAAACGGGATTTCTATCAAATAAAAACAATATTTCAAATTCGGTCCCCAAGCTCGTTTTTACGGACTCTAATGAGTTCGAACTGAGAAAAACTTTTGAATATTCCGGGAGTACATTCAGAATACCGGGAAAATATTTTATGAATGACAGTACCATTCAATTAAAAAATATGACGGATACTTATACGATTGGTGAAGCTTATATTGTAGGGGATTCTCAACTCCATATTAAATGGTGTCGCTTCAATACCAATTTACCAGAATAGCATAAGGTTTTCGTTTTCCCTGGGAGTATTTTTACCTCTGCCTAATGAATCCATAATAACGGGAGAAGATAGATCATCAATATTCCTGAAGCCTAACAAATAGCCACCCAAAAAAGTATGATTGCATTTCACGCCCAAGAGGTAACTGCCTTTTTTCAGCTTAAAACTCATGGAATCATTCATATTTTTCCCCTCTCTTTCTATATACACATCTCCATCAGAACCAAAAAGCCGTATCGACAGATCTCCCAAAACATTAAACGACCATATTTTAACAGAAATTTTCCTATTTCCATTGAGAGAGATCACCTTTTCAATGTTGCTGTTCTTATATGAATAATTACTGCCCAGTGTATAATTGAACTGGTTCCTGTCCATCTCTTCCAATTCCTCATTGTGTTGATTAACAATGGATTTTTTTGTTATAATTCCGGTAAGTATCAGAATAACAAAAAAAGCAGCGATAAGTATTATTGTTTTCCACATTTTTCAGGCCTCCTTTTCGGCTGGTTAAAACCCCATAATACCAAATGGTATAATGTGGGAAATATATGAAAAATTTCAGGCAAATGCCACTATTTTATTTTTTAATTTCAGAAAGCTTTCCTGATCCGGATAATGTAAAAGAGTTCAGTCTTAAAAGAG
>CAYNPZ010000083.1:0-15590 GCA_964399175.1 uncultured Bacteroidales bacterium
CCGGGTTGTTCCTGTAATTTGGAAAAGTCTATGGTTCGTCCGTCAATCCTGGCGGGCGTACCGGTTTTCATTCTTCCGGTTTCAAATCCATGTTCAAGAAGCTGGTCGGATAAACCGTTGGAAGAACGTTCACCTGCCCGGCCACCGGAAATCTTGTTCGAGCCAATGTGCATCAATCCGTTTAAAAACGTACCAGCCGTTATAATCACTATTTTGGAATAGAAAGATATACCCAGTTTGGTTTCCACACCATAAACAGTATTGTCTTTGATGATCAGCCGGGTGACCATATCCTGCCAAAAATCCAGATTGGGTATGGATTCCAGTTTCTCCCGCCAGATTCTTGAAAATTTCATACGGTCGCATTGAGCACGGGGGCTCCACATGGCAGGGCCTTTAGAACGGTTTAGCATCCTGAACTGAATCATGCTTTCGTCGGTAACAATGCCGCTATATCCTCCCAACGCATCCAGCTCACGAATAATTTGTCCTTTAGCAATGCCTCCCATAGCAGGATTACAAGACATGTGAGCTATTTTAGTCATATCCATGGTAATCAGCAATACCTTTGAGCCCAGGTTGGCCGCTGCCGAAGCAGCTTCGCTCCCTGCATGTCCTGCACCGATCACAATTACATCATATTTCGGATTCATATATCAACCCTTTTTACACGCTTCACAATAACAATCTCATGCTTCTATAATACAAATGTAGCCTGGCGTCATTGTTAATGGAACCAGGTTAAAATGCAGAGCAAAATTAATATAATATAACGTGAAAAGGTAGGGATAGTATATTTTAAATAAGCTACCGGAGATTTCGATAATAATGATCAATGTAATGGTCCTCGAGTTGATGCATGTTTTCCTTCTCTTCATTTGATTCATCTGTATAGCCGGCAAGGTGCAGAATCCCATGTATCAATACACGGAGGACTTCTTTTTCCAATCCGGAGCCATATTCCAGGGAATTTTCATGGACCTTATCCAGACTGATAAAAACATCTCCTTCAACAGGACCGGATTTGCTGTAATAAAACGCTATTACATCGGTGTAATAGTGATGGTTGAGGTACTGAGCATTCAGGGAAAAAATCTCCTCATTGTTTGTAAAAATAATATTGATCTGACCGGCGTCACGGTTTTCCTGTTGAAGGACCGCTTTAGTCAATTGTATAAGTTTATCTTTTGGGGGAGGTTGAAATGCGGAATAATTAAAAAAAATATTGACCGGCATTGTTAAACATTAAAAATCATTTGCACCATCGTTCCTTCATTATAGAAGTTCACCTCATCCGCAAGATGATTCATGAGATAAATGCCCCTTCCGTGTATGTTTTCCAGATTTTCAGGTTTCGTGGGATCCGGAATATTTTCATAATCAAAGCCTTCCCCTTCATCTCTTACAGAAACCTTAATCTGGTTATCTTCCTTTTGCATCTCCAGATAAACACTCTTGTTAACATCTTCCTTGTTGCCATGAATGATGGAATTATTAACTGCCTCAACGGTAGCAATATAAATCTTCCCGTACATCTCAGAGTTAATCTGGTTTTCCTCAGAAAATTCGTCTATGAATTTCTCTATCAGGCTTACATTATCTATTTTTGATTCGATGTTAATGCTTTTTTTCATATTAAACTTGTAGTCGCAATTTTTATACTGTAAATTTAATGAATTGTTACAAAAATTTCCATAAAAACATCAATTAAATCATAAACAATTTTTATCTTAACCACTCTTCAGGGTTTAATTTCTGATTTTCTTTATAAATTTCCAAATGGAGGATGTTCTCGCTTCGTGACTGATCATGATATACTTGCCCGATCTCCTGCCCTTTTCTGATAACATCACCGGGTTTCACATCAACATCGGTTAAATTGGAATAGACAGAAAGATAAGTACCATGCCTGACGATAACCGTTATATTTGCCCCCGGAATAGAAACGACTCTTCTTGTCTGACCTGTCCATATTGACTTGACTTTGGAATTTTGCGATGTACTTATGTCAACCCCATTATTGAATAACTTGATGTTCTTCAATACGGGATGGGAATTTTCTCCGAACTTTCTTGTAATCACCCCGTCAGTTACAGGCCATGGGAGAGATCCTTTGTTTTTCTCAAAGGCCTGAGTGAGTTCCTTCTCTCTGGCTGATAAATTTTTCCATACATCAGTCTTCTTCCTTTCTTCAGCAATGATCTCCTGTATTTCTTCCTCCAAACGGGATACCACTTTCTTGTTTTGTGCAATATCCTGTCTCAGTTGACGCTCTCTTTGTTTTAAACTTTTGACCTGACTCTGTATCCGGGATTTTTCGTTCTTTAACCTGTATCTTTCAGCCGTTCTTTGATTAAGCGCATTTTCTTTTTCTCCCCTGAGGTTTTGCAGCTCTTTTATCTTGTATTCCAGTTTTTCAGTTTTCACCTCAATTTTCCGGGCCTGATTTCTCCTGTACTTGGCAAGTTGATTCAAATATTTGATCCTTTTATAGGCCTGGTTAAAACTTTCAGAACTGAGAATAAACATCAGCTTGCCGAATCCTTTCTTATGCTTGAAAGCAGTATAAATAATTCTTGCATAATTATCCTTCAGATCTTGTATCTCATCCTCAAGTTGATTAATTGACTGCTGATTCTCCTGAATTCTCCTGTCTAAATCGCCAATCTGATTGTTAAGATGTTCAATCAATTCATTTCTAAGTTCAATTTTGCGTTGTAAAAGGTACAACTGATTCAGTGAAGACTTTTTTGAAGCCTGTGTTTCATCCAGTAATCGGTTGGCAGTAGTAATTTCCTTTTCCTTCTGTTCAATTTCTTCACGCAGCTCCTCCCTTGACTGACTGAAACAAACTCCAAGATCGACCAAAACGAATACAATGAATACAATATGTTTCAGCACACTCATTCTTACCGATAAATGGTTTTATAGGATGAAGGTACATCCATTTGAACATCACTGTATTCATTAAGAGAGATACCGTTTAGCTTAAGCGCCAGTTTATGAGTTTGATTGTACTGATCAAATACCACCCGAACCTGATCAGGAAAAACAGACTCTTCCCGTTTTTGATAATCTTCATATTCTACCCTGAATTTTTTGTTTTCTGTATCTTTATAAAAAACCAGATAGGAAGGTTTAGCCAGATCTTGATAGATCCAGCCGTAAAAATTCATATAATCTTTACCAGCAGGAGATTCAAAAGTTCCTAAATATACTTCATTCCGGAGGGTATCGCGTAACAATTCGGGCTCAGGCATATGGGTGTTGCGATAATTATCAGGAACATTGCCTGTAAATAGTGCCTGTAATAATCTGAAATTAAAATCAAGGGGGGCAATTTCTGCTAGATGGGCATAATCAGTGAAATAAGCTTTTTTATTCTGGCGGTCCAGCATTGTAACGCTATCCTCAGTATAAAGAAGCCTGCTCACTTCAATACCCAGGGAGGTACGAAGTGATATCAAAATGGCACTGTCCCGGATCATTTTAAGGCTGCCATAAAGCCGGGTATTGTTATCGGGTGTGCTGAAATCGATTTTGATATTTTTAATGGATAGACTTTGAAAGGAATTATTTTTTTTTATGACATAAGGATATAAACGGTCAGTTGATTCAGGCAGATCGGGTGAAGAAGTCATCAGTTGTTTCCGGGTACCACAAAAACTAAAGAAAAACAGAAATCCAATTAACAAAAAGATATTAGTTTTCATCGAATTTAGGTGGTAATGTTTCATTTTTTAATTTGTAATTGAGTTGTTCTGACTGGTTACCCATTCTTTTGGATTTTTTCCATATCTGAACGGCTTTCTCATTTTTACCGTTTTTATACAATATATCTCCGTAATGTTCAATTATATCAGCATCATCACTGCCATCGTTCTCAATGGCTTTTTTGATGTATTTTTTTGCTTCTTTATATTTTCCCATTTTAAAAAGAATCCATGCATAAGTATCAAGATAAATGGGATTATTGGGCTCCTGCCGAATAACCTTAGTGATGTAACCAAGTGCTTTTTTTAACTTTTCACCACGAAGGGAAAGATAGTAACTGTAATTATTCAATACCAGTTTATTATCAGGATCCAATTCCAATACTTTTTTAAAATATTGATCGGATTGCTGATAATTTTCTCTTTGATGATAAGCCTCACCAAGTTGGGTATAAAATTGTACCTTCATTGATTTGTCATCCTGAATATGCTTTAATCCCTCTTTAAAAAGGGTAATGGCAGTATCCGTACGGTTGGTCTGCATCGCACCAATACCGCTTAACAGATGAATTTTGGGTTTGTTGTCAAAAGTTTTCAGCCCTTTTTGGCCATACTGGTACATCTTCCTGAAATTTCCCAGATAACTGTAAATAGAGAGTAACTGGTCCCAATAGATGTATTTGGATTCCGAACTGGTAGCAAGCGTTTCCAGATAACCAACAGCTTTACGAAAATCCTTGGTCTTCAAATATAAATCGGCATATAAAGTCTCAACTTCCCTCTTATCCGGATAATGTTTTTTTAGAGCGTCAAGAGAATTTTCGAAATAGGCAGCGTATTTTGAAAGCTTCTGGGGTTCCTGGAGAAAATTCATAAAAATAAGCATCTTATTCCTAAAATTAATCGATTCATTAGGAATAACCTTATTTTCATATATTTCCAGGGCTTTCTCCACTTGACCTTTATTGCTGTAATATTTCACTACAGACATCTGACCCATATTATTCGTACTATCCATCTCAAAAAGCCTGTCGTACATCTTTTCTGCCTTTTCATACTCATTGAACGTGGCATAAAGTTCAGCAAGCATTCCGTAATAATTTGACTCATCAGGATACTTTTCGATAAGCTTTTTGATTTCATTATACGCTTTTTCCTTTTCTCCGATTTTGGTATAAATCATCTTTTTCAGCTGGCTGATCCTTTCGTTTACGCCAATCCGCTCTTCAATCCGATCATAATATTTCAGAGCCTGTTGAAAATTGTCGGTCTTCTGATGTAGCTGAGCAAGCTTGAACACAATGTCAGGCTCGTTCATATTCATCTCTTCAACGAGGTATTCATATTGCATTCTGGCACTATCTTCAACTTCAGAGCGAATGTACAGGTTGGCAAGATTCAGCCTGTACCATTTGTTATCGGGGGCAAGGTCTACGGCTTTCTTTCCATAATGCACAGCTTGTTGTAATTCATCAATCTGTGTGGCAATTAAGGATTTTTGGTAATAAGGATCAGGGGCAGCCGGGCGTATGTTTGAACATTGATTCAAATATTCAAGGGCATTGCTGGAATTACCCATCAAGCGCAATTTGACTGCCTCCATATATTTGTATCGATATTCTATTTGTTTATTCTCTGATAACTGAGGTAGAACTGAATCTTTTGAAGTTTCATCTTTCTCATTATCTTCCAGATTGTTAATAACACTACAGTTACTGCCCGCAAATAAAACAATCCCCACCAAAACAATTCCTACATTAAGCCGCATAAATTCATAATTTAATATTCGTATAATCCCCTATGCTCAAATCAGAAGGCTTCCCTCCCATATTGATATTATTGCCAATCATTGAGTTAACAATGTTTACCCGTTCAAGATGTGCATCGGACTGAATGATTGAATTACTTATCAACGAATTTTTTATACAGGTATTATTTTCCACGGAAACATATGGTCCGATCACCGAATTACTCAACCGGACATTATTCCCAATATAACAGGGATCAATGATCACACTGTTTTCAATTTCAGCGGAACCATTAATCAGTTCCTTTGTGTTGTAATATTTAAGAATCTCGCGGTTGGTGGTAACGGTAGAAATTTTGTTCCCGCAGTCATACCATTGTTTTACTACTGAAGTAGTAAAATTGTTTCCTTTGTTTCTCATATTTTCAAGTGCATCGGTAAGCTGGTATTCGCCGTTACCCATGATGTGGTTATCGAGAAGATATTCAATCTCACTCTTGAGTTCTTCCCCTCTTCGGAAGTAATAAACACCAATGATGGCTTCATCTGATACAAATTCGCTGGGTTTTTCATAAAAACCATCCACATATCCATTACCATCTTTCTTAACGACTCCAAATGCACTGGGATTTTCTACTTTTTTAGTCCAGATGATCCCGTCGAAATCAGTATCCAGTTTAAAATCCGCCTTAAAAAGTGTATCGGAAAAGGCTACAATAACTTTATCTTCAAGGGTAGACTGGGCACAATATACGGCGTGAGCTGTGCCCATAGGTTTCTCCTGATAAGAAATTACGGGTTTAGCGCCAAGTTCATGCGCAAGATCAATAAGCTCGTTTTCTATATGATCGCCAAAATCACCTATCACAAAATTAATTTCTTCGATCTTTTCACTTAACACATCGCGTATTTCATATAATAAATGATTAACAATCGCTTTGCCGGCGATTTTAATCAGGGGCTTGGGCGTGGTCAGCGTATGGGGTCTCATTCGTTTTCCCATACCAGCCATAGGTATGATTATTTTCATATGCTAAATAGTTTAATGTGTTCCTGTATGTCCAAAACCTCCATGGGATCGGGCAGTGTCATTAATACGATTCGTCTCTTCCAGTTCAATTTTTTGTACTTTGGATATCACCATCTGGCAGATCCTTTCACCGGAAGTGATTTCAACAGGTTCATTCGACAGATTGATCATTATAATGCCGATCTCACCACGGTAATCCGAATCAATGGTACCTGGTGTATTCAGTACAGTAATTCCTTTTTTAAGCGTCAAACCGCTTCTTGGTCGTATCTGTGCCTCATAACCTTCAGGAAGCTCAATAGAGATACCTGTTGGAACAAGCGACCTTTCAAGTGGTTTAAGTGTGACAGGCTCTTCAATATTGGCCTGTAAATCCATCCCTGATGACTGCTCTGTACTGTATTTTGGCAATGGATTGTTTGACTTGTTAACGATTTTCACTTTCATATACTAATGTTTAATACCTATAAATGCTTTAATATCACTTAATTTAATTTTTTCTTTTTTAAGCACGATCCCTATAAATACAAGCAAAAATAAAGAATTAAAAAGATTTTTCTGGATAATGCCTGGATAATGTATGAACTTTTGAATAAAGTAGATAGCAAGGGCAACGATGAAATAGAACAATATGGTTTTTATCGCATAGGGAATTAAATAATGCTTCCTTCCAACGAAGAAGGATAGGAGCATCATTACGAAATAACAGGTAAACGTTGCCCAGGCGGAAGCTTCATAGCCATATACCGGAAGAAGGGTAACGTTCATTGAAATGGTTATGGCGGCACCGATCAGGGCTATAATAGCCCCAAACCTGGTTAGGTTTGACAATTTGTACCATATCGAGAGATTGTAATTGATACCCAGAAAAAGGTTGGCTATCAATATAATTGGAACAATGTGCAGGCCCGAATGAAATTTATCGTCGATAAAATATTTGAAAATATCTATATACAAGGTTACCATAAGGAATATAAACAGGCCGAAAATAATAAAATATCGCATTACTTTGGCATACGTATCTTTGGCATCATAATCCTTCATCTTCGAAAAATAAAAAGGCTCAGCAGCATAGCGGAACATCTGTATAAAGATGGTCATCAACATGCCGAGTTTGTAATTTGCACCGTAAATGCCGAGTTGTCTCATGGGGGAATCTTCATCTGGTACAAAGCGTTTGATAAGTTCTTTATCGGCAACTTCATTAATGGTACCGGCAAGGCCTACCACCAATAAGGGAAGAGAATACCTTAAAATCCGCTTTAAGAGTGACAGATCAATCAATCGTGGCAATACATCTATCTCAGGAAGTAAGAGTATCAATGTAAGTGCACTGGCCAATAAGTTAGAAACAAATACATACCCTACACCAATAGAAGGGTCATAAAAATTCAAAAGAATTGAACCAGAATAATGTTTTTGAATATAGGGCAGAATTATGAAGAAGACAAAATTAAAAAACAGATTCACAAGAACATTGAAAATCTTTAGGTATCCGAATTTTTTGGCTTTCTGTTCAAATCTGAGTTTGGCAAAAGGAACAGCAGAAAAAGCATCGATGGCAACAACGAGCGAAAAAAGAATGATCAGATAGCTTCTATCGGGATAATCCAGAATTTGTGCAATCGGATGATTGAGGAAAAATATTAGCAAAATAAAAAGAAGGCTTGTAGTAAATAAGGAAGCCATGATGGTTGAGAAAACTTTCCCGGGATTATCTTCTGCCTTGGTAAACCTGAAATATCCTGTCTCAAGCCCATAGGTAAGCAGAATAAGCAAAAACACAACATAAGCATACAAGTTGGTAACAATCCCATACTGTTCCTGGCTAAAGATGTGGGTATAAAAAGGTGTAAGCACAACATAGTTCAGAAACCGCGGAACTATTGTCCCAAGTCCGTAAAGTACGGTTTGCCCGGCTAGTTTTCTGTATTGCTGCACGAATATCTTATTTTACGGCTATAGCATTCCAAAATGATGCCGAAATTAAAAAAGAAAATCTAAATATTAAGCATCCATACGGAATATGGATAAGAAGGATGCATCGCTTAGAAAATTAATCGTTTAAAATGCTATATTATTTTTTATATGCAAAATTCCTGACTTCATTAAAAGGTAGGGTAAAATAAAATGTGGAGCCATTCCCTGGGTGGGATTCAACCCATAATTTACCCTCAAGGCCTTCAACCAGTTTTTTACATATGGTAAGGCCAATACCGGTTCCTTCATTATAATCGGCATCATTGCTTTCGATTTTGCGGAAGACTTCATAAATGTGTTCCTGTTGTTCTTTGCTGATGCCAATACCTGTATCCTTCACATAAAATTCTATCGATTTTTTGGGTTTTATATCAAGGATCCGGTAACCAAACTCAATTTTTCCGGTATTGGTAAATTTAATGGAATTATCGATCAGGTTACAAATAATTTGTTGCAAACGCCAGGGATCGGTTTTTATATAAATGTTACTGTTTCCATATTGTTTGTGAATATCCAGGGAAAGCCTCTCATATTTAAAATCATTAAAATCCTTATATTCATTAAATATTTCATCCAAAGTATGATTGAGGTTAACAGGCTTATATTTAAATTCCATTTCATCGGCTTCAATCTTGGAAATGTCGATGATGTTTTCAATCAGTTTTAAAAGGTGGTGTGTATTGTCATTGATATGGGTGAACAATTCCCGCTGCTCCTCTTTTGGAAGGTTTTCTTCATACAAAATATTGGAGAATCCGATTATCGCATTCATTGGGGTGCGTATTTCGTGGGACATATTAGCCAGAAAGGCACTTTTCAGCTTATCGGATTCCTCGGCCTTCCTTTTGGCTTCTTCAAGATCGCGGGTACGCTTCCTCACAAGTTCTTCAAGATTTTGCCTGTGTTTCCTCAATTCCTGATTTTGCCTTTCAATTTTATTATTTTGTATGGAAGAAAATTCAATCTGGGTTTGAAGTTCTTCCTTTTGAAGGTCTATATCCCTGGATCTCCTACTAGCTTCTGATTCAAGCAGGCTTTTACCCTTTTTTAGATTTTTGATGTAAAACAAAAGAAAGATAAGAATAAGTAACAAGAAAGATAATGATGCGATAAAAAATGTAATATCAAATGAAATTAAACTGTTTTCATATTGAATCCATTGATCAGCAGACAAAGTCAGAAACATATCATAAAGATGTTTCACAGTTATAATGCTTTAAAAATTTTTGTTAAAATGATCTTCAAAATAAAATTACATAATGTTCCACGTGGAAACATTGTATATTAAAATCTGATAATAAGCTTTTTATAATAAACAAAAGAGCTTTATCGTTTCTTTAAAACACTTTGTTTTAAAGTCATTATTTTTTATTTTGGCGGTGTGTAATTTAGGAAATTGTATATTGATAATCAAATTCTCAAACAAAAAGTAATTCATGATTTTTCAACTTTTTGGGTAGATGCTTTTTTATTAGTTAATATTCAGAAGTATATAAAATGGAAAAAGAATGGAACTCCATACAGAAATACATCCAGTCGCAATTCAATTTGAATCCTGATGTCTATAATATTTTGTTTTTAATTGGTGTACAGGAACTGGGTTACGGTTTTCAGCAACTCGATCAGACAACAAAGACAAAAGTTATTAATTTTGCCACCATGTATATCATGAATTACCTTGAAGAGAAAGACAAGAAGGCCCTTAAGAATCAAGGTTATGAAGATGAATATTATGAAGAAGAAATCTACAAAACTGGTATAATCAATTATTTTAAATCCAAGAAAATCTTATAGGGATGATAGATAAAATCAATGAATATCTGAGGGAAATAGAGCAATTCCAGTCCAATGACCCGGAAGAAATTGAATCGTTCCGCATCAAATATCTGGGAAGAAAAGGTCTGTTAAATGAAATTCTAAGTGAATTCAAAAATGTGCCCAATGAGGATAAACCTGAGATTGGAAAAAAGATTAACGAGCTGAAAACAAAGGCACAGGAAAAAGTTACTCAATTAAAATCCGATGTAAAAAGCTCCTCAGGAAAAGTCATTCAGGATGTCACCCGGCCATCTTATCCGATAGAAACCGGAAGCCTTCATCCTATTACACAGGCAAGAAAAAACATCATTAAAATATTCACCAGGCTGGGTTTCACCATTTCAGAAGGCCCTGAAATGGAAGATG
Organism: uncultured Bacteroidales bacterium; assembly: GCA_964399175.1. Taxonomy (GTDB): domain Bacteria; phylum Bacteroidota; class Bacteroidia; order Bacteroidales; family UBA12077; genus JAGXLC01. The sequence goes on from CAYNPZ010000083.1 coordinate 10,655, forward strand.
ACTGGCACAACTTTTCAGCATTGAACTTTCCCGAGGAACATCCGGCAAGGGATATGCAGGATACCTTTTTTATTCAGCGTAATCCTGATGTATTGCTTCGTACTCATACCTCCTCAGCACAGGTTAGGGTTATGGAGCAAACGGAACCTCCCATTCGTACCCTTTCTCCGGGAAGGGTATTCCGAAATGAAGCCATTAGTGCACGTGCACACTGTATTTTTCATCAGGTGGAAGGGCTTTACATTGACAAAAATGTATCATTTGCCGATTTGAAACAGACTTTGCTTTATTTTGCAAAGGAAATGTTTGGAAAGGATACGGAAATCCGTTTTCGGCCTTCATTTTTCCCTTTTACGGAACCTTCGGCTGAAATGGATGTTTCTTGCACACTTTGCGGAGGAGAAGGATGTAAAATCTGTAAATATACAGGTTTTCTGGAAATTCTTGGCTGTGGTATGGTGGATCCGAATGTACTGGAAAGCTCAGGAATTGACAGCATAAAATATACAGGTTTTGCGTTTGGTATGGGAATCGAACGAATCGCCCAGCTTAAATTCAATGTAAACGACCTCAGGCTTTACTTTGAAAACGATATGCGGTTCCTGGAACAGTTCAAATCAAAATTATAAACCAGATTATAACAATGTAGAGAGCCTGTCCAAAACGTCTTTATATTTTATTCTTATCAACCTTTTTACTTTGTGTACTTTTTTAATGCCTTTGTTTACTGGTATTTTTGTAGTATTATATATTTTTACCACAAAGTAGCTCAAAGGATATCTCAAAGAACACGAAGAACATTTTAGACATGCTCTCTATATTGTTAATGATCAATTTTTTCGTCGTTTACACGAATCTCTGAAGTCATTTCAACTGCTTTACGGTAAACGGCACTAACGCCGCAATATTTTTCCTCTGAAAGATTTACAGCTTTTTTCAATTTATCCAGAGGCAGATCTTTCCCTTTAAATGAATAAATCACATGCATCTTATAATAATGTTTCGGATGTTCATCGGTTTGATCTGCCTGAACTTCCACATCAAAATCATCCGGTTCAATCCGCATTTTTCCAAGAATACTGATCACATCCATGGCCGTACAACCAGCCAGTGAAACCAGCATTAAAGGCTTTGGACGGGGACCCTTGTTTTCACCTCCCACTGCAGGAGCTGCATCTATAGTAAGGGTGTGGCCGTTTAACTCTGTTTTAAACTGCATTTTATCTAAATGGGATAATTTAATCGAAGTATCCATATCATCCAATTATTTTATTCGTTCAAAACTACATACAACAAAAATACATTAAATTTGTTGAATTTAATATCAATGTAGGGATACATTCGTACTTAAAATTGTATATTCAACAACGTTTTATTAACTGATATACTTAAATATCCACACTCATATGGATTGCATTAATAGCAATGAAACGGTTTTCAGACATCTCACCCAGGAACAAAGGGATATGTTGAATGAACATAAGTCATGCAAAACCTACAAAAAAGGAGCGGTGATCTATCAGGAGGGAAGTCGAACAAATGGTTTATACTGCATCAATGAAGGCATTGTAAAAATATACAAAACAGGTATAGACGGAAGGGAACAAATTATATATTTCGCCAAAGACGGTGATATTATTGGTTACAGATCCATATTAAGCGGTGAGCTTGCCTGTTCATCGGCTAAAACCATTCAGGACGGTGAATTATGCTTTATACCGGGTGATCTGCTTATCAAACTAATAAAAACTAACGGTGACTTTTCCATGGATGTCCTGCAGCAAAGTTGTAAGGAACTGGGTGAAGCCAATTCATACATTACAGATATTGCCCAGAAAACAGTTCGGGAGCGTCTGGCCGAGGTTCTTATCAAACTTAAAGAAAACTTTGACCTGGATGAAAACAATGAGTTGCAGATTTCACTTACGCGGGAAGAACTGGCCAATATTGTCGGCACTGCAACAGAATCAGTAATCCGCCTGCTTTCTGAATTTAAACAGGATCGGTTAATAGATCTGAAAGGAAGAAAAATCCGTTTGCTTGACATTAAAAAACTTGAAAAAATCTCAAACGCTTTTGTATAAGAAGATTAATTTTCAATTTCTTATTGCGCAGTGCGGTTGCGTTTAAATCCCTATTAAAAAAGCCTATGCTGACCGTTCCCTTTGTTGTATGTTCTGTTTAAATGTTGATAGCCCAGGAAAGTAACTTCTCTCCCCCGTTGTGTTCTTTTGATATAGCCTTCTTTGATAAGAAAAGGCTCGTAAACTTCTTCCAGTGTTCCGCTGTCATCTCCAACAGCGGTTGCAATGGTGCTTATTCCAACGGGACCACCGTCAAATTTATCAATGATGGTTGTAAGAATTTTGTTGTCCATTTCGTCAAGGCCATGTTTATCAATATTTAAAGCCTCAAGGGAATATTTTGCAATCTCCATATCGATATAACCTTTGCCTTTAACTTGTGCAAAATCTCTTACCCTGCGAAGAAGCGCATTGGCAATACGGGGTGTTCCCCTGCTTCGGGAAGCGATTTCCTCAGCAGCATCATCGTGTATGGTTACACTAAGTATCCTTGCAGAACGTAATATAATATTTTTAAGTACTGTATAATCATAGTATTCCAGATTGGCCTTAATGCCAAACCGTGCCCGTAAAGGACTTGTTAAAAGTCCGGACCGGGTTGTTGCACCAACCAGTGTGAATTCATTTAGGTTCAATTGAATGGATCGTGCACTAGGGCCTTTATCTATAACAATATCGATATTGAAATCCTCCATTGCAGAATAAAGATATTCTTCAATAACCGGACTTAACCTGTGAATTTCATCAATGAACAGCACATCCCTGGTTTCAAGATTGGTAAGTAAACCGGCAAGGTCTCCGGGCTTATCAAGTACAGGACCAGAGGTGATTTTTAGATTCACATCCATTTCATAAGCAATGATGTTTGCCAGGGTTGTTTTCCCCAAACCGGGAGGTCCATGCAGGAGAACATGGTCCAGTGCATCGTTTCTCATCTTAGCGGCCTCAACAAAGACCTTGATGTTTTCAACTACTTTACCCTGTCCTTCAAATTCATCAAAAAAGGAAGGTCTGAGCTTTTCTTCAAACTCAGTTTCTTTTTTGTTAAAACCTTCCTTTCGGATATTGAAATCTTCATCCATGCTAAAATAAAATTATTTAAAGCCCAAGTTCTTTAGATATTTCAAGCATCCGTTTAATGGGTTTCCTTGCAAGTTCAATGGTTTCCTGATCCAGTTCCACAGTTGGCGCCTCATAATTCAAACTGTTGTAGACTTTCTTCATAGTAATAAGTTTCATGAAATTGCAGTCGCTGCAACCACATGTTGAATCTTTAGGAGGAGCTACAATAAAGTGTTTCTCCGGATTTTGTTTTTGCATCTGGTGGATAATTCCTGATTCGGTCGCAACAATATACTGCTGGCTGTCGTCTTCATGGGTGAATCGCAATAAAGATGAAGTGGAACCAATATGATCCGCCATAATCAGGATGGGTTTCTCACATTCAGGATGGGCTATCAGTTTGGCATTCGGATAATCCTTTTTGAGCTCGGCAACCCGTTCTGTAGAAAATTCCTCATGTACGTGACATGCACCCGGGTAAACCACCATATTTTCACGTCCTGAAATGCGCTTAATATAATTTCCAAGATTTTTATCCGGAGCAAAAAGGATTTTTTCATCCTCCGGCAAGGAATTCACAATTGGAAGCGCATTGGTTGATGTACAGCAAATATCGGTCATCGTTTTAATACTGGCTGTGGTATTCACATAAGATATAACCGTATGGTCAGGATATTGATCCTTAAACTTTTTAAATTCTTCGGGAGGACAGGATTCCGCAAGAGAACAACTTGCATTCAGATCAGGGATGATCACCTTCTTTCCAGGACTTAGTATTTTTGCAGTTTCAGCCATAAAATGCACACCTGCAAATATAATCATATCGGCGTTGGTCTCTCCAGCAATTTGTGAAAGCTTTAAACTATCCCCAAGATAGTCCGCAATATCTTGAATATCGCTAGTTTGATAATAGTGGCCCAATAAAACGGCATTTTTTTCTTTTTTCAGCTGCTGGATTTCTTCCACCACATCAACATCTGAACTTACTGGCCTGTTAATGAATCCTTTTTCATTTATATTTTGGTTGTTAACATCCATAATATTATTATATTTTTAAATTAAAACCATAATGATGATGTATATATCCGGTTAAAAGTGTTGGTTCTTTGCTTAAGTTTTTTTTTGTGATGTCACAATTAAATTTCAATTAATAATTAATGAACATGAGTTTTAATTTTTTAAATCTGAATTTTAATCTTTTAGAGTACTTATGAACTGCTTGTGAAAAACCGTTTAAGTGAATAAAACGTGCATTCATTTCTTAAACATATATGTTCAAAAAGGTGTTTAATACATTTTTGTTAAATCTAAAAAATATTTTTTCTCATTTGTAAAAAATTTTTATGTAGACAGCGGTTTTATATCACCAAACAAAATAATTCACAAAAATACCACAAAAGTTAACAACAATTTTAACCGGAGCGGTTAATTTATTTATGGTGTGAATTTTTATAATATCTTTGATATCAGTTACATCCTGAATCGATTATTTTGGATTTGGTTATATGGATGGATTGGTTATTTTTGAATAACTTTGTGGTACAATAAATGAGTAAAATGGAAAATATCAAATTTATAGGAATTGCCAGCGATCATGCAGGATATGAGTTAAAACAAAAATTAAAGCTTTACCTGGAAAGTAAGGGTTGTACAATCAAAGATTTTGGAAGCTATTCTCCGGAAAGTGCGGATTATCCTGACTTTGCCCATTCCCTTGCCTATTCTGTTGAAAAGGGTGAATGTGATATCGGAATTACTTTATGCGGAAGCGGCAACGGTATCAGCATGGC
>CAYNPZ010000084.1:0-13821 GCA_964399175.1 uncultured Bacteroidales bacterium
AAAAAAAAATAATATTTTCCAGTTACGTGCCACCATCATAACATATCTATATATATTAAAAGTACATTACGGAGTATATATAATAGCGAACAGGTAAAAAACTTCTGATAAATTTTCTTAGAATAAGGAAGATGTCCGGCAATGGACTAATCAGAAACAATAAGGAGGAAAGAAAACATTCAGGTTTATGTCAATTGTCTAATCGATGCTTTTTTGTATGGGATCAAAAAGGTAAATGACTGTTTAGTGTATCCATTCCAGATAGTTGTCCTTCGTAATGAATTTGACTTCTGAGGTCGGATAAGCTTTTCTCCAGGCGAGGGGGATCTTGTGCTTGTCGTTCTCCCATGAGAATATGTAACCAGACAAATGTCCATTCATTTCTTCAACCAGGTCAATCTCCTGCTGGTCATACGTCCGCCAGAAGTAATTCCTTACCTCCATTTCATGGTATTTTTGCTTTTTGATCCTCTCTGCTATCAGGTAGTTTTTCCAGAGTGTATCATGGTCGTCGCGGCTTTCCAGAGGATTGAAGTTACCCACGATGGCATTACGCAGACCGTTATCCATAAAATACCAGCTCGAATTCACACTCACTTCTTTCTTTAGTTTTCTCTTAAATCCTTTCAGCTGATGGATAATAGAAAGCTCTTCCAGCATATGCAGGTATTTTTCAACAGTTTGCCGGTTCATGGAGAGTTTCTTTTCAAGTTCCCGGTAAAAAATTTCCTGACCAATCAGGTAACTGATCAGGCGTAAAAGATGGATCATCTTTTTCATTTTGTTTTTATTGTCGGTAGTAAGGATGTCCCTGAGAAGGTAAATATCGAAGAGTTCATTCAGGTATAATTGTTTTTTGAGGTTGCTCATTAAATGGAGAATCCAGGGATAATTGCCGTAAATAAGTCTTTGTTCCAAATGATTGATCCCTTCTATTCCCAGGTTTATTTGCTGGCATTCCCCGTCTGTTAGGGGGTAAAGCGTGAAATCCTTCCTCATTTCCTCAAGACCCGGTAGATCGGGTTTAAAAATTGTGGTAATAATAATTTTCAAATTGGGAATGGCCTCCCTGATGGATTTCAGCACTTCTGCCAGATTCGGCACAAGATGGGCATCGTCGAGCAAAAGGATAAGTTTTTTATTTATCTGCTCCCGGTACTCCTGGGCATCTTTTGAAAGGAGGAATTTTTTTACCTTGCGCTCTTCTGGATGTAGATAGAGGCATATATACTCATAGTAGTGACTGATGTCACGCAGGATCTGGGTTTTACCCACTCCTTCAGGACCCGAGATAATGTTTATTTTACCCGACTCAAGTTTGTTCAGTACAATGGACTGTAGATCCCGTTCAATTGTTTTCATAATTTTAAGGTAATTATACCCGTGAAATATAGGAAAAAATGCTTAATTTTTCCAGAAATTTTTATTCTTTTTTTTCATAAAGATAACAGCCCAGTTTATCTGGGTGGTCGAGCAATAAACTGCTGCTTTTTTCCTTTCTCAGTTGCCACATCATGGCAAAATCACCTCCTGCTGCAAATGAAAAAAATATCCCCAGCAGCAGGAATCCCATACTGCCTTCGGTCCAGGAAATAACCAGGGGGAGTATTCCCAGCAGGAGGCCGGGCATAAATCCACCTGCCATATAGTGATTTTTTTTCAGGGGCTCCTTACAATGACAATAAGGAGTAAGCACTTTGAGCCAGATGCCAAAGTGGATGGACCTGAAGCCCTTCTTACAGAAAAGGGCCCATGTGATACCATGCAGAAACTCATGGAGAATGATGCCACCAAATACAATCGCAATCACGATAAGGGGATTGTCAGGGAAGGCATTTCTGAAGGATTGAAAGTTGAGTTGCTCCGGCCAGATTCCAAAGTAGAGAATAACGGAAAGGAGTATAAGCGGGACAGTTATGCGCAGAGCCTGCCGCCCGATCTCCTCCATGGGTATGGTTATTTCCTGTTTGGTGTAATTTTCCGGTTCCATAGATCCAGCCATAGTTTTGTTGATAAAAATAAAAGATTGGATAATGGATAACAATGTTTTTCACGGGAAAGTTGAGCTAGCACAAAAGGATTTGGGGCTAACCCGAATTATTCAACAATAATTCTGAGACTATTGATTTTGTAGCTGTCAGAAATCATCCTTTTTCAACCGGCACAAAAAATACGTTTCCGTTGTCCTGAAAAATATTCACTTTTATGTTGTAAAGGTTTTCAATGTTTTCTCTGGTAAGAATTTCTTTCCCGCCACTGGCAAATATTTTTCCTTCTTTCAGCATAATGAATGTGGAACAATATTGCGCGGCCAGGTTAAGATCGTGAATGGCCACGAGCGTTGTAATTTTATCTTTTGAGACACTTCGAAGCAATTGAAGCACTTCCAGCTGATGTCTCAGATCGAGGTTGGCAGTGGGTTCATCCAGCAAAAGGATATTGGGTTGCTGGGCAAGAGCCCGGGCGATGAATACTCTTTGCCGCTGACCGCCACTGAGCTTATTTACATCTTTCATTGCAATCTCTTCCATGTCGAGTTGTCTAAGGATCCGGGCGGTGATCTCACGGTCCCGTTCTTTTATTCTCCAGCCGATATAGGGTTTACGTCCCATAAGGACCGTGTCAAAAACTGCGGCAGGTGGGGTGTTACGGGCCTCCTGGGGTACGTATCCGAAGGTTTGGGCCCTTTCATGCCGACTAAAATGATGGATGTTTTCATTTTCCACAAATACTGTCCCCTTTCTGGGCTTAAGAATGCCATCAATACACCTGAGCAAGGTACTTTTTCCTGAACCGTTCGGACCAACGATGGCAGCAAAATCTCCTTTTGGAATCTCCCGTGTGACATTTTCAAGTACCGGAGAACCGTTATAGCTGAATGTTATGTGCTCTATTGTGAGTTTCATAGTTTTTTGTTTTTATATCACCAATACCCTTTTCCTATTCCTCTGATCAAAAGGTACAGAAATAGGGGCGCACCCAGGAAAGATGTGAGTATACCAACCGGCAACACCACCGGTGCAATGATGGTACGCGCCACTATATCAGACACCAGCAGGAACATGCCGCCAAAAAGGGCAGAAGCGGGTATCAAAAAGCGTTCGTCTCCCCCAATTACCCTACGGACAATATGAGGCACAACCAGCCCGACAAAGGCAATGATCCCGAAAAAAGAGACGGTTACAGCCGTTGCCAGGGAGGCAGTTACCATTCCTGTCAGACGTGTTCTTTGCACGTGAACCCCGAGGCTTTTAGCCATCTCGTCACCTGCATCCAGGGCATTATAGTTCCAGCGGTTTCTAAGAAATATAATCATGGCAACAAAAACAACCACCAGAAGAATTCCGAAGTCCTTCCATGAAGCTCTTCCAATATCGCCAAAAGTCCAGAACACGATGGAAGAGATCTCAATGTCATCGGCAAAATATTGGAGGGCCGTGATCCCTGCGGAAAACAGAGATCCCAGTATGATGCCGGTAAGGATCATTACCTCAGGAGTAGCTCCCTTAAAACGTGCCAGCAGAAAGATGATCAGCGTGCTGACCATGCTCCAGAGAAAGGCGGACAGGGTGACGCTGTATGGATTGTTCAATATCACCGATTCGGTATTTCCACTTTGACTGGTACCTGCTGAAAATACGATAACAGCAAAGGCAGCACCAAAGGCAGCAGCGTTTGAGATGCCCAAAGTAAAAGGAGAACCAAGCGGATTCCTCAGTATGGTTTGCATAGCGGCTCCTGATACTGCCAGAGCGGTACCGGCTAAGATGGCTGAAAGTATCCGTGGCAGCCGTATGTTTAGGATTATCTGGCGGTGCATTTCGGTGGCTTCCGCTGAAATCACTCTTAGTAGGTCATTCAGACCAATCCCTGCGGAGCCGAGCATAATTCCGGCAATTGCAGAGGCAAGGAGTAATATAAAGATGAGAATCAGGAAAGCATATTTTTTTCCCTGATAACTCCTGTAACTTGTTTCAATGGTTTCCATCAATAATTTTTGCTTTTTTCTTTATTCCCCGTTGCTTTCGCTCAAAAAGTCCGGATTTCTCAAGCCTTGAGAAGCTTCCGTATTGTGTTTTCATTTTATTATAGACACCATTTCCCAGAAAATGTTTGTAAATTGAATCGGCTTTGGCTATTATGTCGGTGTCGTTCAATTTATCAGGATATAGCACGGACGCAACATACCATGAATTGGCGAGCACTGTAGCATAGTTGGTGCTGTACCAGTTGTAGGGGTGAAGTCCATATACCTGGTTATTCCGGAATGCAGGTATTTTATTGAATGCGGCTTTATGGTCCCCGAGGTCCTGCTTAACCAATTTTAGTCCTGCCAGGTCGATAAAGACCACCTCAGGCTTCCATACCAGAATCTGTTCGACATCCAAAAATACCCCTTCATTGTTTGCATGGTTGTTTTTAAGGGGGGATGCCACATTTCTGGTGTTGGTGAAAGCAAAGGGCTCATAGTAAGGGGAGGTTGAATTGATACCGTGCAATCCTCTGTGTGAAACCCCGCCGATGTATACCTTGGGTTTCTTTTTCCGGGGAACATTATGGGTCAGTTGATTTAACGTATCAATGTTACTCCTGTAATACCGGATGAGCGATTCAGCTCTCCGGGATTTGTCAAGAACATTACCCATCAGGCTCAGGACATTTGCCAGAACATTCCATTCGCTGGTTTTATTGACATATTCCAGGGCTATAACTGGTATACCTGTTTTTCTCTGAAGTTCATCCGCCTCAGATGCGGTGCAATATGTTCTAAAGATCAAATCGGGATTACGGACCGCTATCAGCTCAGGATCTCCTGTAAAAGCAGGTCCGATGGTTGGCTTTTCAGCCAGTTCCGGATGGGCAAAGATATAAGCCCGGCCGGTTCTTTTTTCAATCTCTTCCACACCGACAACCAAATCCTCAGCCTGCAGATAAACCAAAAGACGCAATGCACCGGGTCCGATGCCTACGACGGAGTTAATTTCCCAAGGTACCCGCACCTTGCGGCCCAGCATATCTTCCATTGTTCTCACTTTTTTTTCATTTGAACCGGATTTCCCGGCACATGCTGAGAATAGAACCAGAATAAGGAACAATCCACTTAAAAGGCAGCTATGGCTTTTTCTCTTCCAAAATCTGAAATTCATTAATTTCGCTTATAGGTTTCCGAGTATTCGTTTTTCTTTTGATTACAAATATACAAAATGTTACCATTTTTGGAATCGTGTTACGTTAAAAATGATTGAATGTTAATATGGGAGAGTGAATGAAAACCGGGATACGTTAATTAGAGTCTGTCTATAATATCCGCTGGCTGCGTTACGTTCGTTTTTCATGCCAGTCGATTACATCTGGTAGAGACGTACGGCCGTACGTCTCTACATTTGTCATTCAAAACTCGCAAGCCTTGCCAGCGAACATTCTAGACGAGACTCTTTCAAATCTCTTTGACTTTATGGACAAACACTAATTAATCAAATCGTTATTGATGAATTTTGATTGGGTGAGCACAAATATTTTATTATTGTTTTTTTCACTCATGTTTTCAGACATTCATTCATTCTTTCATTCAAACATTGTTGCATTCCCCCATTCATTATTCCATGGAGGTCATCACCAGCTTGCCGTGTTTGATTCCTTTCATACCGATAAGCTTGTCAGCCAGATCAATGAGTTTACTGGCTTTGCCTTTTACGGCGATGGTTTCCAGGCAATTGTCGTGGTTTAGATGGATATGCTGCACCGATAAAATCTGGTGGTGGTAGTCGTGCTGGATTTTGGTGGACTGATTGGAGAGATTCCGCTTGTGGTGATCGAAAAGCAAGGTGATGGTTCCTGCTACCTTTTCATTTTCTTTCCACTGATCTTCTATCTGGTGTTCTTTGATCAGATAACGTATGGCCTGGGAACGATTGGGAAACTGGTGTTTTTCTACCAGCTCATCCAGTTCTTCAAGTACTTTTTCCTCCAGAGAAACACCGAATCTTTTAATAGCCATAATTGAAATTTAAGTTAGATGAGGAGTTTTGTTTATCCGTTAAAATTTAAAGATCAACTGATCTTATACAGCTCAGTTATTATCAGTTTTTCTTTACTCAAAAGGGTATTTCAATTCAATCTGTTCCCTGATGCGATCGAGGGTTTTCATATTTTTCAGGCTGCTGGCGGATGTAACCATATTGCTCTCCTTCGCATTCTTTTTTATCAGTTGGTTCATTTCTTCAATTTCATAGTTGTATCCGAGAGAATCTCTGGTATCCTCATAACTGATTTCTTTTTGCGCTGTTATCAGTTTGGCTTTTCTGGCTTTCCAGAAAGAAGGAAGGTTGATACGCCCCTTGGTGCCGTAAATATGGGCTTCGTGAGCTGTCGGGTTCTTTGTAGATGAGATCAGTTGCGCAATTGCACCGTTTTTGTAGTTTAGGTTCATGACTGTGGTTTCGTCCACTTGTGTTTCTGTGAATTGTGCCATGGCCTGTATGTACTGTATTTCATCTTCAATCAGATGGTTGGCCAGGGCCACGGGATATATCCCCAGGTCCAGCAGACCCCCACCGGCTAGCTCCGGATTGTTAATTCGGTGTTCGGGAGGAAAATTCATGTGTACCCCAAAATCCGCCCGGATTAGTGTAATATCTCCAATTTCTCCTGAGCGTATCCATTGTTTTGCCTGGGCAACAGGGGGAAGGAGATAGGTCCACATGGCTTCCATGAAGGGTACATCCTCCTTTTTGGCCAGTTCAACCATTTCTTTGAGCTGTTGTGTATTAACAGCGGCGGGTTTTTCGCAAAGCACTGCCTTCTTATTTTTTATGGCCGCCAGGGTGTTTTCATAATGAAGATTATGTGGAGTGGCAATATATACTGCATGGATGTCTTCGTCTTTTAAAAGGTTGTCATACCCTTCATAGGCTTTTTCAATGCCGTATTCTTCTGCAAATGATTCTGCTTTCTCCTTGGATCTGCTGGCTATGGCTTTGATTTGCCCATCTTTCACGTGGGCATAGTCCTTTGTGAATTGGCCTGCTATATAGCCTGCACCGATGATTCCCCAATTGATTTCCATGTATATTAGATTTTCTGTTAATTTATTTTTTAGTTTGATGTTAGTATGGAACGCTTCCTTAGACCCGGATCCTCTTTTATTAGGGTCCCTTTTCAGAACAAATATAATAATAAATTATCGGATTGTTTGATATATCCGTCTGTTTCTGCTATAGTTGAACAATCACCCTGCCTGTTATTTCACCCTTCAGCATTTTCTCAATGTAATGTGGCGCTTTTTCCATTGTGCATTCGGTAATGCTTTGTTCTGGGAATTCAAATTTCCAGTCTGTAGCAAAATGCTCCCATATCTCTTTTCTTTTGTTGAGGCTGCATTCGGCGGAATCTATACCAATGAGTCTTATACTTCTTAATATAAAAGGAAAAACAGTGGTCTCCAGTTCTGGGGAATCCACCAAACCACAACAAGTAACGACACCTCCGTATTGGATACGTTTCAGGATACCTGCCAAAGTATTACCGCCGGCTACATCCACGGCTCCTGTATATTCACCTTTAAGCAGGGGTTTGTTATTATATTCGTGTAATTCCTTGCGCGGCTGAACTTCTGAAGCACCGATATTCCTGAGGAATTCAAAATGATTTTCTTTTCCGGTGAAAGCGATTACGCTGAAGCCTATATGGTTTAGAATTAATAGCGATATCATTCCAACGCCGCCTGTTGCTCCTGTGACCATGATCTTATCATCAGGTTTTATTCCATTTTCCAGAAGCCCTGACACGGAAATGCCGGCGGTTAAACCCGCTGTACCGAGTTCCATGGCTTTGCGTGTTGTTAATCCTTTGGGCAAAGGCAATACCCATTTGTCAGGAACGCGGATATATTCTGAGAATCCTCCCCAGGTATTCATTCCCAGGTCATAACCGCTGATTATCACCTTATCACCGGCTTTAAAATGCTCCGAATCCGATTTTTCAATGATTCCGGCAGCATCAATCCCCGGGGTATGGGGATACGCTTTCGTTACGCCCCGGTTTCCTGTTACAGAAAGCGCATCTTTGTAATTGAGCGAGGAGTATTCAACCCTTATTAATGTGTTGCCTTCCGGCAATTCCTGAATGTTTTTGCGTTCTATCCCTGATTCGAATTGACCATCCGATGTCTCATGTACTCGTAATGCTCTAAATTTTTCTTTCATTTTTCTTTAGTGTTTGGCTTTAACACAAAAAACAAAATATAATGGTTCATAAAGCCTGACATAATATTAATCTTAAAGAATAATAGAGTCCAAATGCCATGCATGGTTTTCAATTCTTTTATCTTACTGGCATAGAAAAAGCGAAAGAATATTTTGGATTCTTGCACAGGTAGACCTTCAGAACGTTTCCCTGAGCAATGGAATAAAAAAAGCTGCCAATGATTCATTGACAGCCTTCTTTGGTTTAAAAGAGATAAAATTTAATTCCTGTTGAAATTGTTCCCTCTGCCTGCGTTCTCTTTTGGCCTGGCTTTTTTAACAACAATCTCACTGTGATCAAATTCGCATCCGTCCAGTTCTTCGATGGCATCTAAAGCTTGCCGGTCATCATTCATTTCAACAAAACCAAATCGTTTGGAATTCCCTGTAAATTTGTCATAAATGACTTTAGCAGATTTAACTGCTCCATACTCTTCAAAAAGTTCCTGTAAGTCCTCTCCTGTAGTTGCGGAGCTTAACTTTGCAATAAAAATGTTCATAATAAAATAAGTAATGATAAAAAATTAAACATGAAATAGATGCTGCAGTCAAGCAAGTTTTAATGAAAAGCAAAACCGAAGGATCTATATGGGAAGCAAAACTAATTTTTTTTCTTGAGAAACTACACCGGCTACGATTTTTTTTGACTTTCGAAAGAGGTTTTATTATAAAAGTAATATCCTTAGATAGTTAATGATAATGAATGTCTGACTTGATGATATCAACCTGGATTATTTGGAAAAGAAAATTTCTGTACCAGTTGAACCCTGTTTTTTTTACACCCTTTTCTATAATTGAAGCTGCAGGAGAATCTGAAACTGCTCTCGTCTTTTTACAGATTTTCGCTTTGGTTTATTTATTTTTTGTAAGGGTCCCGCTACGATACAGTGCGGCACTATTATTTTTAAAGACTATGAGGAATACAAGCTTTGAAATAAGTGAGCTGTTTGATGCATTCTATAATTACTATTTGAACGTAGTTTTGGCCGGATTGCTTACAGGTGCCATTTAATTGTAGAAATATGAAAAAACTTTGTTGACAAGAGTTATGTTATTGCCGCACAGGTTGAATTCCTGACTGTTACGGTTGCTATATACCCCTATAAAAAAATCGTCGTCAGGTACGTAATGAGTAATGGCTGAAAATCCAAGGGTACAGCCGGGATGACAAATAACCTTTTTGCCGTGTTTTTCATGAATAAACCATCCGAGACCGGTATTGGCCCTTTTCCCATTTTTGAGTTCATAAGGGGTCATTGCTTCTTCCATCAGATTTTTATTGATTATTTTTCCCTTCACTACTTGTTTGTAAAATCGGTATAAATCTTTAAGAGTGGAATTGAGTGCACCGGCTGAGAATGCATATTCATTAGGCAGATAGTAGGTAGGATAGGGTTTTGTATTGTCTTTTGATGGATCGTTCATATAATAATGGCCGCTTATATATTTGCGTCCAGTCGCAGTTTCAGGGTCTTTGAAAGTGGTATTTTTCAGGTTCAGGGGATCAATAATGCTGTTTTTGACATAGTTAAAATAGCTCTTACCCGTAACCTCTTCGATGATTAGGCCAAGAAAATAGTATCCTCCGTTACTGTATTCCCAATCGGACCCAGGCTTAGAAGCCACGTAGTTTTCTTTTAGGTGTTTGTATACCTTTTCTCTGTCAATGTCTTGGAAATAATGTTCTTTTGAAAAGCCCTGATGGAAATGTTCAGCTATATTTTTTTCCATAAAATGAATGGCATAGTCAGGAATACCATTGGTGTGGGAAAGCAAGTGTTTAATCTTTATATTTTCACTGTTCGGAAAACCGGGGTAAAAGTCGGAAAGCGGGTCATCCATAGATAGCTTTCCATCTTCAATCAGATTGAGCGTAGCTACTGCAGTAAAAAGTTTTGTTAATGAACCGGTTTCGAAAATACGGTTTTTTTTCAGTGGTATTCCTGTGCCCAGGCGTGATATACCCCGCGTAGCATGATATAGTGTTTTATCCTTGTGTTTGACCAGAATCTCCAAACCAGGAAGAGAATCACAAAAATTTTTATGAATGAAAGCATCCAGATCCTCTTTTTCCTGCCTGGAAATGGTCTTTGCTGAAATCTCCCGTGAAGGCTTATTTACCAATGCCTCCGGGTTTAATAAGGAAAAACTTATAATAATAACTGCCAGAATGATCTTCATTCGCCCTGGGATTCTTTTTTGTAATTTTTAAGATCCTCTTTCAGGGCCGCTCTGTCCTTTTTCCTGATTGAACGAAGTTTTATGGAATGCGAGTTGTTTTGACCTTTTATTTCAATCTGATCCTGGGCGTCATTAAATTCTATACTGGTTACCTGAGTAAGATCAAATTCTTTTATTTTGAATACTGTTGAATTGATTTTTAATCTGTTATCTGTAATAATGGCATATGGGACAAACAAACCCCATAGTCCAAGAAGCATCACAAGTAAGGCGATAAGAAACTTTATACCATCATATAGCCAGAGAAAGTTTTGAAGCCGGAAAGTATCAATTACTACGATAAGTCCTACGAGTAGCAGGATTATGTATATGTCCATTGTTCTGTTATATTTTCTTTCCATAGTGTTTAATTTTTTATGGGTAAACAATATATTTTCATTTTGGAACAAATTAAGCATAATTATCGATTAATGCAAAATTATGTTATTAATTCTGCAAGAAAAAATTTCAGGCCCAAACCGCATTCTCCATCAGAGATAATCCGTTACTGAGAAAAAGGTATCACCATATTATCCTTTCATGCCTTTTTCATTGAAAATAAATAAACTTTTTATATTGTGATTTATTTGGCAGGCATTAAATTATCAATGGATTAGGCATTCAGAAAGCGGTGGGGTATATTTGCGCGGGGTTAATTTAAAAATCATTTTATGTTTCAGCTTAAAAAGATGATTCTCATTCTTGTTGCGGTTTTTGTCCCTTCTTTTGCAGATGCACAAAAGACTTTCCTCGATTCCACGGATAAGAAGAGAATGACCAATACAGGAATTGCATCTGCTTTGCTTTTAACCGGCGCATTTGCTGTGGACGAACCTTTTAGAGATTATGCACTCTCAGGTCATAATAAATTTATGAACCAATATACGCACCATGCCAATTATTTGGGAAGTAAAAAAGTGATACTACCCCTCAATGCACTCGTTTATGCCGGAGGACTTGTTTCAGGCAATAAAATTCTACAGAAAACCTCGTTTAATGCTTTTAAAAGTATTTTGGCTGCTTCATCCATTACAATCTCACTAAAATATCTTACAGGTAGGAGCAGGCCCTATGTTAATGAAGGAGCCTATGCTTTCGATCCGTTTCCGCAAAATAAACATGCATTCAGGTCACTGCCCTCCGGTCATTCCACGCTTGCATTTGCCTTTTTTACACCATTTGCCGAAAGATATTCCCGGTGGTTATATGCAATACCTTTCTCAGTAGGTTTAAGCCGAATTTATAAAGATGATCATTGGACTTCTGATGTAGTGATGGGTTCCGCAATAGGTTTTCTTGCCGGGTATTTTTTTGAGCACAAGAACCGGCATATTGAATTTTCTTTAAACGGGATTCTGATTAAGTTTTGAATGAATACAATTAAAAAGCCCTGAGTTTTATCAGGGCTTTTAAGTAAACCGGAGAAAGGATTTTAAGTTTTCATCCTTTTAATTAAACATTCTTTACAAAGATAAAATAAAATTACCGGAATGCCATATCATTTTTGGTGGCTCCATTGATTTTTCCGTGGATCAAGGGTTGTCACCGTGCTATCATTCTCAGCCTTCAACAAAATATATTCATTAGAAGTTTTGATTTGCCACTTGTCCGTGGAGTCCACAGAAATGGTCCGAGTTTTTCCATCCTTTTGTTTACCTACCAGGTTATCCTGAAGTATGGCTTCTCCATGTAACAACCCTCTGCTGCTGTCGTAACGGGTAATAGATATAAAAGGTTCACCTGAACTAAGCGCATGATGATAAGCCGTCATTGCTTCTATATCTGCCTCGGAAGGCTGGAGAAATGCCGGTCCGCGCATCATTTCCTCTACGATTTTTTTAAGCTCCTTATGTTCCCTTGATCCGAATCCCGTGCCGTAAAAGCTACCATGTGGTCCATGACATCTTGCGCAGTTCTTTTCAAAGGATTCAACAGGTCCTGTTTCCAAGGTTCTGAATGTATAATTAAATGGACCGGCTGATGCAAAAAAGATAAATGTTGAGGCTGCAATAATTGCTATATACCATTTTCTTTTCATGATATGATTGAGTTTATAAATTGTTGAATAACTGGGCTGCAAGAAAACCGATTAATTCCAGCATTTAAAAAGCCAAGGGCATTCATCTCTTAATCACTTTTTTCCGGTATAACTGAGCCGATAGATCACATCTCCCCAATCGTCTGATATGAGGAGCGAACCATCTGGTGCCACTACCACATCCACCGGCCGACCAAGAAGCTTCCTGTTTTCTCCGAGGAAATTGACATATTTTTTTTCTCCCCATGGATGACCATCTTCAAAATATACATGGGTTACGCAATAACCTGCCTTTTCCTCCCGGTTCCAGGAACCATGGTAAGCAACAAATGCATCATTTTTGTAGGATTCTGGGAATTGATTGCCGGTATAGAAGGTCATAGCGTTAGAAGCCCAGTGGGCACCGGTATTCCATTCCGGAGGGATGGTTTTTTCCGCCAACTCAACGATGTCTTCCCGGTCCATATATTCATAGCGAGGTACCTTATTGCCGATAATGAAAGGGTGCCCGTAATATCCACCCTTTACATAATGATTCATTTCACCCGGTGGGTTGAGGTTGGTTATGGGTTGGTTGTCTCCGGGGGCTTTTTTCTCCATAACCCGGCCAAACCAGTCACTTCCGTGATCCATGCCCCATATTTCATCGGTGCCGGGACGCACTATCAATTTTTCGGTATTTCGAAGCCCGCTGGCAAAAAGTTGCTTATCCGATCCATCCAAAGCGAATGACCAGATTTTCATTCGTTCGGTGTCACTTTCATCCGTAATGTTCCCGCTACAACCTATTTCAGTGTATATCCTGTTGTTGTGGATCAGTACCGGTCTCCACCAATGACCGCCTCCCTTGGGAAGTTCACCTTCAGGAATCACGGTAATTTTCTCGTCAGCTTGACCATCACCATTGGTATCACGGGCCTTAAAAATGGCTCCGCTTTCTGTAAACCATAGCCAGCCGTTTTTCCAGTCCATTCCATGCGCTGTGGAATGGCCGGTTACAAAATCGGTTACCTTCTCATAATACCCATCGCCGTCTTGATCTTTGCAGGATTTGATTTTTCCTGCATCAGGCAGACTGACATAGAGTGTGCCCTCATCATCAAACTGAAGGAAACGCGGCTTTTCTATTTCGTTCTGGACAATTTCCAGTTTGAATCCTTCCCTTACCCATATACCGGGGTCAGGTTGTTTATTTTGGGCATTTGCGCCCACCGATACAATTAACAAGCATAACATGATAGCCGATAACATCATTGATTGTAAGTATTTCATAACAAATAATTTTTTGTAGTTTTAGATCTGAAATTCAAAAATAACAAA
>CAYNPZ010000084.1:13921-15217 GCA_964399175.1 uncultured Bacteroidales bacterium
TCCCGGCTTTTTTGATTTTTAGCCATCTTTTGTGGAAAAATACATTAATGTTCATATTTTTGGTCATAATAATATAACATCTCAGATATGAGACGTAAATTTCAGGTAATACAATTTTTTACCATTTTTGTTTTCTGTATTTCCACGATGGGAACTAAGGCGGGGGAGCATCAACAAAAGCCAAATATTTTGTTGTTCCTTGCAGATGACATGACATGGCGTGATTGTCAGCCTTACGGCAATGAGGAAGTAATCACTCCCAACATTGCTCAATTGGCTGAAGAAGGCATGTGTTTCGACAACATGTTTACTGCAACGGCCATGTCATCACCTACACGCCAACAGTTGTATACCGGGCTTTTTCCGGTTAGAAGCGGGGCTTATCCCAACCATAGCCGGGTGTATGATGGTGTTAAAAGCCTGGGCCATCATTTTGGTAACATGGGTTATCGGGTAGCTTTGGTAGGTAAGAGGCATTACGCCCCGGCGGAATCCTATCCCATAGAATTTCTTGGCGGACGCCATCATGATAACGGTAAAGGGACTGATATCCATATTGATAAAATCAAGCCCATCATTAATCAGGATAAAAAGCCTTTCTTCATGATCGTTGCTCAAAATCAGCCTCATGCACCCTGGAACAGAGGGCCTCTCCATATTTATGAAGACAGAGATATGACTGTGCCTGAATATATGGTGGATTGTGAAGAAACCAGGGAAAATCTAAAGAGATATTATGCCGAGATTACTTATGCAGACAGCTTGCTGGGAAAATCGCTGGGATATTTAGAGCGTTCAGGTAAAATGGATAATACTATAGTGATTTTCAGCACTGAACAGGGTTCCCAATTTCCATTTGCCAAGTGGACCTGCTATGATCTGGGCTTGAAAACCGGTTTTATTGTTAGATGGCCTGGAAAGGTGAGGCCCGGAACCCGTACTGATGCCATGACCCAGTACGTGGATGTAGTTCCCACACTTCTGGAAGCAGTGGGAGGTTCCCCCGGACATGTCAATACAGGGATTACAGATTCAGATGGGCATACCGGCTTTGACGGAAGCAGTTTCCTTGATGTGATGTTGGGCAGAGAACAGGAACACAGGAAGTATGTTTATGGAATGCAGACCACTCGTGGAATATATTCCGGTTCGGTTTGCTATCCCATTCGTTCGGTCCGTTCGGAAAATTATAAATACATACTTAATCTTAACAGCTCCACGCCTTTCTATAATATGGTCAGTACTTCCGATCATGGGATCTATCAGGCCTGGCTTGAGGCCACCAAAGAAGGATCA
>CAYNPZ010000085.1:0-11295 GCA_964399175.1 uncultured Bacteroidales bacterium
GCCTGTACCAGTCCCAGGTGCCTGCTTTCCAATGAAAAGCCCTTATTCTTTGGAATGTATCCGACACAGGGTATTCGGGTTTCTTGCTCTATAACCGATTTCAGAAAACGATAATAGGCTTCATCCGGTACATGATTCAATATGATACCCTGTATACGGGCATCTTCCCTTAAGCTGGCAAAGCCCTTCACAATCGCTGCTACAGACTGATAGAGACTATGACAACTGACAACCAGTATCACCGGTATGTCAATGATTGTACTCAATTCATAACTGCTTCCCCTCGCCTGATAGCCTTTACCGTCATACATACCCATCACCCCTTCAACAATGGCCATATCTTTGGACCGTGTATGCTTATCAAACAGATGCCTGACTACGTGATGCGACAACATAAAACCGTCCAGGTTATAGGAGGGCACCTCCAGCACCTTGCTATGAAACAGGGGATCTATATAATCGGGACCTGTTTTGAAAGGGGCGATCTTCCATCCCCTGGACTTTAATAAATCCATCAAGCCTATGGTAACGGTTGTTTTACCGCAACCGCTGTTGGTACCTGCAATCAAGAATCCATGCATAGCGATACATTTAAAAATTCTTTAAATTCCTCCATATTTGAAGGCAATTTTTGGGAATCCAAATCCGGCATCAATGCATAGCAGGTCTCTACAATAAAAGGAAGATGAAGGCCAGCTTCCTCTATTGCTGCTTGCTTGCTGAAAACTTCCTTCGGAGCTCCGGTCATAATAACTTTTCCTTCGTTCATAAGAACAATATGATCAGCCCAGGTATAAGCACGGTTCACATCATGGGTGGAAATAAGCACTGTTTTCCCTTGTTGATGAAGGCGGTTTAACAAGTTAAAAGTAAGATTGGCATGCCAGGGATCGAGACTTGAAGCGGGTTCATCACAAACAAGCACTTCTGGTTCCATCGCCAGCACAGAGGCCAGGCATATGCGTTTTTTCTGTCCAGTGCTCAGGTTATGTGGAGGTTTATCACTCAAATGATGCAGACAAAACTCATCAACCGCCTTTTCGGTTCTTTCGCGCACCCATTGTTTATCACGATTCAGGTTATACAAACCGAAGGATATTTCTTCGAAAACCGTTGGAGCGATCAACTGATCATCGGGTTCCTGAAATACAAAGCCCACCCTGGAACGCAATTCTCTTAGGGCACGCTTATTATATCTGAATCTTTGACCATTAAAATACAGATATCCTTTGGTGGGCTTAAAAATTCCATTAAGCAGAAGCATTAAGGTTGATTTGCCAGCTCCGTTCCCGCCTAATAAGGCTATCCTTTTGCCCTTAGGCAAAGATAAGTTCACATCTTCAAGGGATACATTGCCCAAAGGATATGAATGCCAAACAGTATGTAAATCTATAATGCTTTTAGCCATATATATTGAGCAATAAAAAACCACACAACAAACCGGTTGACAAAAGCAGAGGTGCAACGAGCTGACCTTTCTCAAATGATTTTCTGCGGCCCACGAAATGAAAATCACCTGAACCCATCCGGGCTTTTGTAACCATCTCCAACTGCATGCTCTTCTCCACAGATCTTCGAAACATTGCAGATAAAAGCCAGGTGAGGGCCTGAAACCCACCTCTATATCCTGTATAGGCCAGCCGCGATTTTTGAGCGACAATCATACGGGTGATTGTATCTACAAGATTGAATATAAACTTATAGGTAAGCACAAAAAGTTCAATCAATATTTTCGGCACGCAACATGCATGCATGATTTCCGCAATCTCTGAAATGGTTCGGGTAAGCAGGCCAAAATAAACTATGCTGATAACGGCCAGGCTTCTGAACAAAATCTCCAGGGCGGCAACAAGGTGCTCTTTACCAAAGCCTATAGATAATCCCCCCACTGAAAACACTGGTTCTGAACTGTGAAAGGACAGCGCAACGGTTAAACAGCCAATTAATATAAACAACAGCGGAATCTTGTATAAACGGAAAAGCTGGAGGATTGTTATGCGGGCAAGTCTTATAATCAACAGGGTGTAAATTATGATTAACATTCCATTGAAAATCAGAGATTGACTCAAAAGAGCAAGAACAAACGCGGGCACAACATAGGCTGCCCAAACAATATGGGAGACACTACTGAGCGTATGGTCATGGCGATAAAGTTCCTGTATTATCATCGGGAATTCAATGTCTTTTTATGTTGGTTATACAGATAAAATATGATGACCCCCAGTCCGATAGCTATCTGAATGGCAAATACCAGATTCTCATACCATGGTTGGTGATGCTCCCATACAGTAGAAACCCATGGGGTATAATCCGGGGCTATCTTCTGTATGACCTCAACCGATTGATCATCTGTTCCTTCATACTGGGAGGCATGGACCGACAAAGCCACCTGCAAGAGAACAATTAACGCGCCACCGATTATAAGGATCAGCAAGTTATAGTTTTTTTTATACACCATGATTTGATTTTTTTACTTATCAATACCTTAACGGGAAAATTTATTGTCAAAAAATCATCAATCACCTATTGGAATGAGGAGTTTATAAGCCCCACTTCAGCCCTGTTATATCTTAAAATCATCTTAAATACCAGCACAGTCAATAATCCCTCAATGAGGGCAAGGGGTAATTGGGTTACTGCGAAAACCGATAAAAACTTCATCAGATTTTCTCCAAATCCGGCTGACTCTGATTGAAAAGCCAGCGCCAACTGAAACGAAGTTGATATATAGATTGCTATATTGGATACAAATGCTGCCAAAAATATAACCAACCACCTGGGCGTCTTCAAATTGGAAAGCAGCCAGAAAACCCAAACCGCTACATAGGCCCCTGCAACTGACATGGAAAATGCATTGGCGCCCAGAGTGGTTAACCCACCATGAGCCAGCAGCAATGCCTGAAAAAGAAGCACAATCAATCCTATTACCGACATAGTAGAAGCCCCGAAAAATATTGCACCCAAAGCTACACCCGTCAGATGAGAGCTGCTGCCAGCCACGGAAGGCAATTTCAGGGAGGACAGCACAAAAACAAACGCACCAGCCACAGCAAACAGAAGCTTGGCCTGTGTTTTACCGGCTGTTTGCTTCTTGATTTTTTGCAATCCCATGATTAAAAAAGGTACAAATAGCAAAGACCAAATAAGAACCCATTTCGCCGGTAAAAAACCCTCAGCAATATGCATTCCAAATCCTGTTGCCGGAAGCAATAATAAAACAACCAGATAAATGAACTTTTTTTCCATCTTTATTGGACTTCTTTGAGTTTTTGCAGCAGCAATTCAACCATTCGGTCTTCTTTTCCTATGGGTTCACCTAGCTTGATATCCAGATGTGGATATTGATCCTGCAGCTTTTCAATCTTACCCGGGATGTCCTTTTTTATGTGATTTCCATTATAAAGAAAGTAAGGAATGACAATCACTTGTCCGTTTTTTTCGGAATGCCTTATTTCAGAGACAACTTCTTCCAAGGATGGGTCAGTTAGCTCCATATGGGCCCCATAAACACGCTTATTGCCTGATTTTTCACGGAATGTTTTTACTATGTAGTTGAAATCTTCAATGGCATCAACAGATTTGCTGCCATGACCTAAAATAATTACTGCCTGTTCTTGCATGGGATGTTGCATTATTAACTGAGAAAATTAAAATTCAATTTCTTGTTTTACTATTTGTGAATAAAATCCCATATGCATATCCCGAAAGAATCTTCTAGATTCTAAACCATAGATTATAAAAACTCCGGAATTAGGGAGACTCCCGGAAAGAACAAGAAATAATAATTACAATCTGACATACATATGCATCCTTCATTATCAATCAATTAAGTCTGCAAGGATGCTTCGGGAATTTTTAACAAGCAGGAATTATAGGAAGTAATTCTACTTGTCTCATTTGCCTCTTTCCCGGAAGCAACCTGAAACAATCAAATTTAGCAGGTCTTCTGGCTTGCTTCACTTTTTGCGCCTTCCCACCCCGCCTCAAGCGGGGCAGTGACATGATGCAAAAAGCCGGAGAGAAGCTTACAGATGCGGGAACAGCTCCTGACTTTCACAGGATTCCGCTTTTAAGGCACTATCGCCACTAAATTTGCAGGACAAACATAATAAATTTATTGTTTATTAAAAAATTTATGCTGGAATAATAATTCTTTAGTGTTGAGAATCGGTTTTGTCAGGGAAGTGAAAGCAAAAGCCGGAAAAATACTGACTCTATTTATTTGAGATTATCCCATCGCCTGTTCTCATGAGAGAGAGCACTATTTTGTATTGTCGCAAAACAAAACTAAATTTGCCTTTATAAAGGCGATAATAGCGAAAAAGATCCGGTAATTTGAACAAGCCAAAACGGAAATAAATTAAATTCCTTGAAAGCATCCTTTTTGGTTTTGGCTTGTCCAAATTAGGGAAAGGTTTGAAAACAGATCTATGGGAAAAACAACATATAAAGTAGCGACGCGTGCCAGCAAACTGGCCTACAGGCAGACAGAGCAGGCAGTCAGCCTTTTAAAACAGCATTACCCTGAAGCAACCTTTGAAATCCATAAAATATCGACCAAGGGAGACCGGAGGCAGGAAAGATCTCTCTCGCAGTTTGGAGGACAGGGCGTCTTTGTTAAGGAGATAGAGCAGGCCCTGTTAAACGGAGAAATGGATTTTGCGGTCCACAGCCTAAAAGACGTACCCACAAAGGTGGATCAGGATCTTGAGCTATGTGCCTTCCCCAAGCGGGAAATCCCCAATGATCTTTTTCTCACACGGGATGGTTCAACCATACATACCATCCGGGAAGGTTTCGTAGTAGGCACAGGTAGTCCCCGCAGGCAGGTACAGATAAGCCGTATTAGGCCTGACGCCCATTGTAAAAATATACGGGGTAACATTGATACCAGGTTGTCAAAACTGGAACACGATGACTATGATGCCATCGTTCTGGCGGCGGCAGGGTTTAAACGTGCCGGCAGGCAATATGACGCCAACCATATTATGCCGGTAGATGTTTCTCTCCCGGCCATAGGACAAGGAGTACTGGCTTTACAATGCAGGAAGAGCGATGGGCAGTTAATAAATCTTCTTCAGGCAGTCAACCACAGGGAGACAGAACTGGAAATACAGGCCGAACGGAAGTTTATGAAGGAGCTGGGAGGCGGATGCCAGATTCCGGTTGCAGCCTATGCCAAAATAAACGGCACGGTTATGCACATAGAAGGCTTGATAGGCGACAGATCTATGAAGCGGTCGATCCGTATGAAACTTAGCGGTTCCCCCGAACAGGGCGAGGAGATTGCCAAAAAACTGGCTGCGGAAATGCTGGACCGATGTAAAAATGAAAATATACAATTCCAGGCATGAATTCTGAACCCCTTAAAAACAGGACGATATTTACAACCGGAACCCAGGATACATCTGATAAGCTTACTGAACCCCTCAGAAAATATGGAGCCACGGTGTATAACCTTCCCACGTTAGAAATTCAGCCGGCAGTATTTTCTTCTGAGATTGAGCATGTATTGAATAATATCCATGATTTCGACTGGCTCTTGTTTACCAGTCAAAACGGTGTGCGGTATTTCCTTGAGCTATATAAAAAAGTGCATCCATCCGGTCAGTTACCCTCCGGACTGCAAATTGGTGTATATGGCCAAAAAAGTGCCTCCTGTTTAAGGAAGAATGGTATTAACCCTGATTATGTCAGTGAGGCCAAGAGTTCGGACAATTTTTTCCGGCATTTACAGGAGAAATTATTTAGAAAAAATCAGCATGTTTTACTGGCCATGGGCAATCTGGCGTCTTATAAATATGAAAAATATTTCGAAGGATTTGTAAACTGTAGCCGCCTGATTGTATATCATAACACAATTCCCAGGCATGTTGACAGAGAGCTGCTCTCAAAAATAACGGCAGACGATTATGATATGATCGTTTTTACAAGTCCCTCTACTTTCAATAATCTGGTGTATTTAACCCAAAACGAGATCAGCCCTGAGAAGATCAGGGCAGCCAGCATCGGAACGACCACAAAAAAAGCCATAGAAAACCAGGGTGGTAATCTGTTGTTGACTGCACGGAAACCCAATATAAAAACGCTTATAGAGGATATTGTGCAGTATTTTCATGCAGGTGATCAGCTGATTGTAGAATAGTGTATGTATGGTTTGTCCAAATTGGTGCAAAATAGCATATTTGTAAGAAATTATTTTTTGGTAACGAATATTTACAGATATATTAACATCTAAATTATTACTAATATGGGATTCCCTCAAATACGAATGAGAAGGTTGCGTACAACCAGTACGCTCAGGAAGATGGTTTCCGAGACACACATTTCAAAAGATGATCTGGTTATGCCCTTTTTTGTATGTACGGGTAAAAAAGTTCGCAATCCTATTGATTCCATGCCGGGCAATTATCAGCTATCGGTCGACATGCTGACCGAAGAGGTTAAAGAAGTGGCCGGTCTGGGTATTCCTGCTATCCTACTGTTTGGAATACCTGAGAGCAAGGATGAGGATGGGAGTATTGCCTGCCGCGAGGACGGAATCGTTCAGCAGGCCATAAGGGCAATCAAAAAGGAGGTTTCGGAGATGTATGTCATTGCCGACGTATGCAATTGTGAATATACAACCCACGGGCACTGTGGAACCATTGTGAATGGTGATGTACACAATGACAAAACCCTTGAGACACTTGGGAAACAGTCGGTATCTCTTGCCCAGGCAGGAGTTGACATGGTGGCTCCAAGCGATATGATGGATGGTAGGGTTGGCCATATACGCAGAGACCTGGACAAGGCCGGTTATGAATATCTTCCGATCATGTCGTATGCAGCAAAGTATGCATCAGCTTTCTATGGACCCTTTCGGGATGCCGCCGAGAGCGCGCCGCAATTCGGCGACCGCTCCACCTATCAGATGCCTATCACCAACAGCGATGAAGCAGTTCGGGAAATCGCCCTCGACCTGGAGGAAGGCGCCGACATCGTTATGGTCAAACCGGCCATGAATTATCTGGATATTGTTTACCGCATAAAACATGAATTCCGCGTTCCGGTAGCGGCCTACAATGTGAGCGGCGAATTTTCAATGGTTAAGTCAGCCGCTGAAAAGGGATGGATCGATAACGACAGGTTAATCACTGAAATTGCCACATCGATCAAACGGGCCGGTGCGGACATTATCATAACCTATCATGCTAAAGAGCTGGCAAACATTCTAAAAAAATAGATAAACTATGAATATTCAAAAAAGCATTGAGGCATTCAAACGCGCAAAAAATGCCATAGCAGGAGGTGTCAATTCTCCTGTAAGAGCCTATTCCAGTGTTGATTCAACACCCCTTTTTATAGACAGGGGGAAAGGCTCAAAAGTTTGGGATATCGACGGAAACGAATATATTGATTTTGTCTCATCCTATGGTCCGTTGATCCTGGGCCATGCACATCCCCGCATAGTGGAGGCCGTAACGAAGGCAGCCGAAAAAGGAACCAGTTTTGGCGCCCCAACAGAAACGGAGACTGAAATTGCAGAGCTTGTCAAGGAGATGGTCCCCTCCATTGAAAGGATACGCTTTGTTAATTCGGGAACTGAAGCCACCATGAGTGGCATCCGTCTGGCCCGCGGCTATACGGGAAAAGATTACATTATTAAATTTTCAGGGTGTTTCCACGGCCATGGCGATTCCTTCCTTATACAGGCAGGTTCGGGAGTGATGACTTTGGGACTTCCTGATAGCCCCGGTGTTACCAAAGGGACAGCCGGTGATACCCTGGTGGCCCAATACAACGACCTGGAGTCTGTACAACAGTTGTTTGACCAGTATGGCGATAACATAGCCGGGGTCATCCTGGAACCGGTAGCCGGAAACATGGGCACCGTGCCGCCAAATCCCTCTTTCCTCAAGGGCTTAAAGGAAATCACAAAGAAACATCAGTCCCTTCTTATCTTTGACGAGGTAATGACAGGATTCAGGGTTGCCCGTGGAGGAGCCCAGGAATATTATGACGTGACACCCGATATGACAATCCTGGGAAAAATAATTGGTGGAGGGCTACCTGTAGGTGCTTTTGGTGGAAGCAAAGAAATTATGGAGCATCTCTCGCCTGCCGGTCCGGTATATCAATCGGGAACACTCTCGGGGAATCCGCTGGCCATGAATGCCGGCAAAGCTATGCTTAACGAACTGAACAAAGAAGGATTTTTCGAAAATATGGAAAGCAAATCAAAAAAGATAGCAGAGGGTATGGAGCAAAACATAAAGGACAACAGGATACCCGGCACAATCAACCGTGTTGGTTCTATGATGACTTTGTTTTTTAATGAAAAGGAGCAGATAGAGTCCTTCGAGTCGGCATCTGCCTCGGATACCAAACGGTATGCAGAATTCTTCCGGTCCATATCAAACAAAGGGATTTACCTGGCACCTTCACAATTTGAATGCATGTTTGTTTCGGAAGCGCATAGCGAAGATGATATTTCAGCCTTTCTGGAGGCCCATTACAAAGCATTACAGGAAATCAACTCATGAACAGCTCCATTTTACTAGATACCATAGAAGGAAAGGCTCATGCCCGTCCGCCTGTCTGGTTTATGCGGCAGGCGGGACGAACCCTTCCTTATTACCAAAAACTGCGAAAACAGTATTCCTTCCAGGAAATTATGAATACGCCTGAGCTTGCTGCCTCGGTAACTTTGGAACCGTTGCAGGAACTGGGTGTCGATGGGGCCATTATCTTCACCGACATATTGATAATTGCCGAGGCCCTGGGGATGAAGACTTCCTTCGCTGCAGGCGGTCCCAGGCTTGATTTCTCACTGGCGGAGGCTGATGATCCCCGGCGACTCCTTTCAAGCCACAAAGAGAAATTTGAAACGGTAACCAACACCATAAAACTGGTGAAAAAGGAAAAACCGGCAGACATCCCGGTTATTGGCTTTTGTGGAGGCCCCTTCACACTTTTGTGCTACATGCTAAGGGGTGAAGGCTCCAAAAATGATTTTCCCGAAGTAGCCAGATATCTGTATGACAAACCCGGGGCTTTCGATAAGCTGATGAAAACCATTACGGATATGACCATTGACTATGCCTCGGCCCAGATAGATGCGGGTATCCATGTTTTCCAGATATTTGACACCCACGCCGGGACTTTGCCCTGGCATGTTTACAAGAGCCAGTGTCTGCCCTATATAAAACAAATCGTCCAGGCCATACGCAAAAAGAATGTCCCGGCGATATTCTTCCCCAAAGGCATTGGTATGGGATATAGGGAAATGGACCTTTCATCTGGCGATTATCTCGGAATTGACTGGCAAACACCCATCAGCATGATGCGGAATAGAAAGGATGAACATATGGGATTGCAGGGAAACATCGATCCCCGTTTGTTGCTTGCCGATCGAAAGCAGATCGGAAAAAGGCTGGAAGAATATATTGAATTCGGAAGCAATGAAAAAAGATGGATATTCAACCTTGGCCATGGCATCAGGCCCGAAACACCGCCCGACAACATCAAATTTGTGGTGGACTGGGTTAAATCCACCGAGTGGAAGCGGTCATAAAGCCATCCTGAAAGCAGGATTTCCCGTTTCCTGCTTTAGCTTTCGCAAACCTCCTTGTGTCGTCTTACCAGAATATCGATCAGAAACTCGTCAACTCCAAAGGGCTCGGCAAACACAACCTCCTTGTTATTCTCTTTTCTGAACTCCTCCACGGCCATAAAGATCTTATCCAGATGAAGGCTTGGAAAAAGCAACGCAGGGAATATAATGATCCGTCCGAAAGCACAATTTTTAATTATTTGTAGTGTTTGAGCAACGGAGGGGAATGTTAATTTGCTGCTGAAAGCATATTGAGAAAAACCAAAGTTGATTTTTTCCCAGATCAGGCGGGTCAATTTGGCAACCTCGGCATTTGCTTCCGGCAGGGAGTTGCCCACCGCCGCAGTAAGCAAAATATCATTGCTATGATCCAAACTTTTTCCGTATTTTGCATATTCTGCTTCAATAATCCTTTTTTCAGCCAGCTGAATCAGTTCCTCATTGATCCCGATATTTGAAGTTAATGTAATTTTCAGTCCCTCCATTTCATTCTGATATTGTTTCATAAGCCCGGGAATCTCATAGTTCAGATGAATGCCCGTAAACAAAAATATGGGAATGGCTACAATATCACGGATACCCTGGTCGTATAATTTTCGGATCGTATCATAATAGGTAGGAGAAGAAAGCTCTAAAAAACCATAATCTACCTTTACTTCATCACACCGCTTTTGCATTTTTTCGGACAATTGTACCAAAGCCTCAACACCTTCTTTCTTTCTGCTTCCATGTCCACAAAGTAAAATTGCTTGTAAACCCATAATGATTTGTTGTTATAACCTAAAATTCAGGTTAAGCTAAAAACCTGATAATTCAATGTAACTTTGTATTATTCCTCAAGCCAGCTTCTCTTTATATACATTGCATTGGATCGGGATAATGGAACCGATAATTCAAATCGGATTTTAACTTATCGGAGTTCACCTGTTTGAAAGATAGTTCTGCAGAATCATTGAAATCCGGCAAAGACAATCCTGCATTTTTTGCTGCCTTTGTGTAAAATTCCCTTTTTGTAGGATGCGCGTCGGCACATGCATTGTATACCTCACCCCATTGGTCTTTTTCAATGATCCTGCTGATAATGGCAACACAGTCATCCCTGTGTATAAGATTGACCGGGGCATCACCGTTCTTGAGATTTTTTCTGCCAGCCAAAAACCGGGCCGGATTTCGCCCATATCCTATAAGGCCGCCAAACCGAATGATGGTAGTTTCAAACTGAGGATTTTCCTTCAGTATCTGTTCGGCCAGCAACAATGCCTTTCCAGCATCCCTGGCAGGATGCTGTGCATCCGACTCATATACTTCACGGTTCAGGGGCGGATAAACCGAAGTTGAACTAACAAAAAGAACACGGTGAACGGGAGAATGACTGAGTTTTTTCATCAGCGAATCGATCTGAGCCTTCAGATAGGTTTCAATGTCATTCCGATTCCTGGGGGGTGGAAAATTAATAACCAAAATTTCACTGTTAAGAAAATCATTCTCACCTTTGTATTCAGGCATTAATTCTATTTTATAGGGAATGATGCCATGACTGCGCAGCACATCCAATTTATCCTTTGTTGTAGACGACCCCCTAACCAGATAACCTTCATCCATCAAGTACTTAGCCAGAGGGAACCCCAGCCATCCGCATCCCAGAATGCTTATATTCATAAGCGTATTTTTATGATTTGGCAAAAATAAAAAATAGTTAT
>CAYNPZ010000085.1:11395-14318 GCA_964399175.1 uncultured Bacteroidales bacterium
TTAAATAATGGAACAGCAGATACGACAATCTTTACAGCAATTCATTGTCATCGGAGTTAGTCACAAGACATGTCCCGTAGATGTACGGGAAAAATTTCATTTCTCAGAAGAAGTAAAATACAAGATCATTCAGGAAGGAAAAACAAGTGGTATTGGCTCCATAATTCCGGTTTCTACATGTAACAGAACAGAAATATATGCCTATACAGAAAATAGTGAATTGATAGCTTACCTTTTCAGAAAATACAGCCAGGCTAGCTTTGAAGAATTCACTTCCTGCTGTTATTTTCAAAAGGGGCACACGGCCGTAAAACATGTTTTCAGAGTAGCAACCGGAATGGATTCGCAAATACTGGGAGAATTGGAGATCGCCGGGCAGCTAAAGCAAGCTTTCAAAAATTCGTATGACTCGGATATGGTCAACACCTTTACCGAACGATTGATACAATATGTAAACCAGGCCAGCAAAAAAATTAAAACCCAAACATCCCTTAGCAG
This sequence comes from uncultured Bacteroidales bacterium, assembly GCA_964399175.1. Taxonomy (GTDB): domain Bacteria; phylum Bacteroidota; class Bacteroidia; order Bacteroidales; family UBA12077; genus JAGXLC01. The sequence goes on from CAYNPZ010000085.1 coordinate 11,894, forward strand.
GGGGGCTGCCTCCATATCAAGAGCCGCTGTTCAATACATCAGGGATCATGCAAATAATCTTGGGAATTCAAGGGTTTTATTGTTTGGCGTTGGTGAAATAGGAAGAAATACATGTGATAATTTATTAAAACATATCCAACCAGAACAACTTACGGTGGTTAACAGAACCCCCGAAAGGGCAAAAGAGTTTGCCGGTGAATATAATTGCAATTATGATGAACTTGAGAATCTTAAAAAACAAGTTGAAGACTCTGAAATAATTATTGTGGCTACCGGAGCAACAAAGCCCACGCTTACTACAGAGCCTTTCTCAGATATTCACCAGAACAGCCCAAAGATTGTTTTAGATCTTTCGGTGCCCAGAAATGTATCCTCGTCAGTAGAAGATCTGACTGCAATCAATCTGATCACAATTGATGCGCTGCAGGAGCAGAATGAATCGGTATTAAAAATACGAAACGAAAGCATTCCAAAGGCCGACGAGATCATTGACAAACAAATAGAGGAATTTTATTCCTGGTTGAAGATAAATTACCTTTCTCCGGTTTTTTCAAGTTTTCAGGATTATCTTACTTCTGTAAAAGAGAGGGAAATGCATAAATATAAAGATAAAATTCCGGACCATCAGATGGATCATGTCGAAGAGCTTACCGATAGCATCATCAACAAGATATCCAGGCAATGCATCAATTATTTGAGAAACAACAACTCAAAGCATCATACACCGGCAGAGGTCATAACTTCCATGTTTAGACTACATAAAAAGTAACATGTTGTTCTTTCCCGGTTTTTAAGTATAAATTTTTGATATTATTAATATTAGACCGACTATGCCCAAGCCAGCCCATATAAAGCGGCCGATAATGTTTGTAGGAACAGGCTCTGATGTCGGAAAAAGCATCATCAATGCAGCTTTTTGCCGGATATTCAAACAGGATGATCATCATCCCGCTCCTTTTAAAGCACAGAATATGTCGCTGAATAGTTATGCAACCCACGAAGGATTGGAAATTGGAAGAGCCCAAGCTGTGCAGGCAGAAGCTTGTGGTGTTTCCTGCTGCAGTGATATGAATCCAGTTCTTCTGAAACCAAGTAATAATTTAGAATCCCAAATAGTTTTAAACGGAAAACCCATTGGTAACCAGTCGGCATCAGATTATTTTTCTTCTACCGACCGATATTGGCTGTTTGATAAAGTTATGCAATCCTACAAAAGGCTGGAAAACGATTATGCCCCAATAGTTATTGAAGGAGCAGGGAGCATCTCCGAACTGAACCTGCGAGACAAGGATATTACCAATATGCGCGTGGCACTTGCAACAAAGGCTGCTACTTACCTGATAGCAGACATTGACAAAGGTGGTATTTTCGCAAACATCTACGGAACCCTTGAATTATTGCCCCTTGAAGAACGACGATTGATAAAAGGGATCATCATCAATAAGTTTCGTGGTGATCCGGGATTGTTTGAAACGGGTAAACAAAAACTGGAGAATTTAACAGGTGTCCCCGTTGTAGGCATCCTGCCTTATTTCAATGACATTCATATCGAAGAGGAAGATTCGGTGGTTCTGGAAAATAAAAAAGGAGCAAGCTCCGCCGGGAAAGTTAATATAGCGATTGTTCTGCTTCGCCATATGTCGAACTTTACTGATTTTGATGTACTGGAAAGGACTCCCGGAGTTCATCTATACTATGCCACATATCCCGATGACCTTGACAATGCAGATATAGTGATCATTCCGGGTTCAAAGAACACCATATCGGATATATTTTATTTAAGAAAACGGGGTCTGGCTAAAAGCATTAAGAAGCACCATGAGGCTGGTAAAGCAGTATATGGCATCTGTGGAGGTTATCAAATGATGGGTGAGTCAATTGCCGATCCCTATCATGTAGAAGGCGATATTGCATCCATTCCGGGGTTGGGGATTCTACCCGTGGAAACAACCTTATCACGGGAGAAAATTACGGAACAATGTACCTTCTCTTTTCTTGGGGGCAGTATGGAATGCAAAGGTTACGAGATTCATATGGGAGAAACAAACCATCAGAACGGAGAACCTGTATGCATCACTGATAAAAACCATAATGACGGTTATTTTCTGAACCACAAAACATGGGGTACCTATATTCACGGTATTTTCGACAATCAGGAGGTGATCAACCACATTCTAAGGGAGAACGGAACTTCCGGGCTTCAATCAACTTCATTTGATTATGCTGCCTACAAGGAAGAACAGTACGATAAACTTGCAGCTCTGGTGAGGGAGCATACCGATATCAATTATATATACCAAACCTTAATGGAATAAGTATGATCCACGGACACGGCAGCGATCCCCATAACTACCACCGTTCCATCGTAGCTGATTTCAGCTCCAATGTGTGGTTTGAAGGAGCTTCAAATGATCTAATGCAACAC
>CAYNPZ010000085.1:14328-15062 GCA_964399175.1 uncultured Bacteroidales bacterium
GGAGTACCTGCAAAAACAACTTTTCCTGGTAGATCATTATCCTGATCCGGAAGCGGGAGCACTACAGGAGAAAATTGCCCGGTTTCATGGTCTGAATACCGAAAACTGCTTGGTAACCAATGGTTCGACGGAAGCTTTTTATCTGATTGCCCAGGTCAACAGGAAAAGGCGCTCAACAATTCTAATTCCCTGCTTCTCCGAGTATGAAGATGCATGTAAAATTCATGAGCACAGCATCAATTTTATAAACCATTCAGAAAAATGGGAAAGGCACATACATGAAAACGAGCTGGTTTGGTTGGGCAATCCCAACAATCCGGATGGCAAGTTACCGGCCTTTGAGCAACTGGAACAAATCCTTGCGGATTATCCGGATACCCTGTTTGTTGTAGATGAAGCCTATGGTGAACTGTGTGCTTCTTTCCAATCGGTCGTTCCTCTGATCCCAAAATACCCAAACTTACTTGTCGTACATTCCTTTACCAAAAGCTTTGCAATTCCCGGCTTAAGACTGGGTTACCTGCTGGCTCAAAAAGTTTTAACAGAAAAAATTCGCCGTTACAGAATGCCATGGAGCGTCAATACGTTGGCCCAAAAAGCCGGCCAATACATTGTTGAGCATTATGATCAACTAAAACCTGACAAACAAAAAGTAAAGAAGGCTTCGCAGCAATTTCAACATCAGTTGGCTTCCCTGGAACCTCTTTTAACTGTTATACCATCGGATTGCAACT
>CAYNPZ010000086.1:0-3683 GCA_964399175.1 uncultured Bacteroidales bacterium
GATTCACGGATTTCTTTCAAAAATTTTTCCCGGGCCTGCTCATCCCCGCTGGTCAGATTGGGTTCGCTCCAGCCGATTTCATGGGCCACAAAAACACCCATTTTCATATCCTGCCGGCTCATTTCACTGGCAATTTTCTCCTGCATCGATTTGTCTCTTCCCTTCATACCATTATCTTCCAGGGCAGTGAATCCAATATCTGCCATAAATTTTACCTGATCGATGAGATCATCCCCCGCACTGTTTTTGAACATACCAAAGTGGGGAGCATAGTGCAGATTGAATGAATGTTTTGCTTGTGCTCCCTGTTCGCTGGCACTGGCAGCGTAACCCATGGTACTATTAACCGCAAACAACGAAGCAGCTGCAGTTCCTGTCTTGATGAATTTTCGTCTGTCCATAATGATTGATTTTATTAAAGTTAGATTAATAAATAAAGATTATTGCTTCTGATCTAATATAATTTTTATGAATGGTGTATCAATTTTAATTTGCTGTTTGATTTATTATTTGTATTTTTCATCCTGAAATTGACATTCTTTAATCAGTCATTTCTTAGTAATGAATTAAAGATAAACAATTAACATCATTTTATCTAATTTTTAACCTACTTTTTATTGTTACTTTAATATGCCTCACATAATAATTACAACAAAAATCTTATAAATTTATGGAACGCAGAAACTTTATCCGAACTACTGCCCTGGGTGGACTAGCCATGACGGGCATATCAGGTACTTTTGCTTCAACTGCGGCATCGCCTGAAGTAAAAACATCAAACAACAATAAGTTTAATCTCAAGTATGCCCCGTCGCTTGGAACCTTCAGACAACATGCGGGGGATAATCCGATAGATCAGATTAAATTTATGCATGATAAGGGTTTTAGGGCCATATTCGACAACGGATTGATGCGTAGGGAACCAGCCATGCAAGAAAAAATCGCCAATGAACTTGCACGACTTGGGATGGAATTAGGACCATTTGTGCTTTATGCCGATTTCGGGGTACAGTCTATGGTTACCCGTGATTCTGAAAAGATGGACATGCTCAAAAAAAGGATGAGGAAGGGGCTTGAGGTCCATAAGCGTACCAATGTCAAAACAGCACTTGTTGTTCCGGGACGCTATGATCAAAGGTTGCATTGGGATTATCAAACAGCTAATGTAATAGATTCAATGAAAATGTGCAGTGAAATCGTCGAACCAAGCGGACTTGTTCTCGTAATGGAGCCTCTGAACGGTCTGCGGGATCATCCCGGTTTATTTCTTACCACCATACCCCAGGCCTATATGATATGCAAGGCAGTAAACAATCCCAGTTGCCGTATTGTGAATGACCTATATCACCAACAAATTACCGAAGGTAACCTGATACCCAATATTGACATGGCCTGGGATTACATTGCGGCCTTCCACGTAGGCGACCATCCCGGAAGAAAAGAGCCCGGAACCGGGGAGATCAATTACCTGAATGTTTTCAAGCATATATACCAAAAGAATCCCGATCAGGTTATATGTATGGAACATGGCAAAAGCATCTCCGGGAAAGAGGGAGAGAAAGCCCTTATTGAAGCTTACCGGAAAGTCGATGCATTCGCATAAGATATATTACAATTCCAGGATGCTTTAGATCGGCAAGGATGAAACCCGCATGCCAGCCCCGCTTTGTTTTAAAGAATGCTGCATGCGGGTTTTATGTATTTTTTGTAATGGAATTGAATTATTCCTGCAGAAAGTTATCTTTGTATTCTAAAATCAAAAACCAACTTGCTAATGGAATGCAGAAAACATTGTGGAGCCTGTTGTATTGCCCCGTCAATCAGTTCTTCAATTCCTGGTATGCCAGAAGGCAAACCGGCGGGAGCACCATGCATCCATTTGACTCAGGATTACCTCTGCGCACTCTATCGTTCACCTTTTCGTCCGGAAGTGTGCAATAATTTTACTCCCGATAAACTTATCTGCGGGAAAAACAGGAAAGAGGCCATGCATATACTTCACTCCCTTGAATATAGCTCCACCATCATATAACAATGACCCACAATACCTTATATCAAGATACTCAACCTATCAAACACCGCCAAAAACAAAATTAACGGATATCAATCTCCGAATCTACAAATTTTATTAGTTTTACCGACTAAATTTTGACATGAGGAACCATGATGCAAAAGCTTTTTCAATCGTTATTCTCAAAATTCCTGAATGGAGTAGAACGGGTTGGAAATGCATTACCGCATCCTGCAACACTATTTGGTATTTTCGCACTTCTGGCACTCTTACTCTCCGGGATCGGAGACTGGCTCGGCTGGCAAGCCATTCACCCCGGGACAGAAGAGGTGGTTGAACCGGTAAATTTATTATCCAGGGAGGGTTTACATAAAATCATCCTCAATCTGGTAGAAAATTTCACCGATTTTGCTCCTTTGGGCATTGTTCTGGTAGCTATGCTGGGTATTGGTATTGCCGAAAGCAGCGGGCTCATCAGTGCAGTAATAAGGGCACTGGTACTTTCATCTCCCAAGCGCTTGCTGACCTTTGTCATCGTTTTGGCCGGAATACTCTCCAATTTGGCGAGCAATGTAGGGTATGTACTGCTTATTCCGCTCGCCGGAGTCATTTTTATGGCACTTGACCGCCATCCCATAGCGGGTATGGCAGCCGCGTTTGCCGGCGTTTCAGGTGGTTTCAGCGCCAACCTGATACTGGGTTCCCTGGATCCTCTGCTGGCCGGCTTATCTCAGGAAGCTGCACGTATTGTGGACCCTCAATACACGGTCAATCCCACCGCCAACTATTACTTTATGATTGCATCAACATTCGTAATAGCTGTCGGTGGTACCTGGATCACGGAAAAAGTCATTGTCCCCCGGCTTGGAAGCTATGACAGCAGCGGACAGGAAGTGGAAAAGCTGGAAAGGATTACACCTACGGAAAAGAAAGGACTCTTAGGGGCATTCATAACATTTCTGATCATTGCAGGATTGATTCTTTGGGGAATCCTACCGGAAAACGGCGTTCTCAGAGGCGATGACGGGGGTATACTGAGGTCTCCCCTTCTGGAAGGAGTGATTACCATAATTTTTGTACTCTTCGGCGCCACCGGACTTGTATTTGGTATAATTACGGGGAAATACACCAATGACACCCAGGTAATGAAGGGCATGGGAGAAACCATGAAAACCCTTGCCATGTATATCGTACTGGTATTTTTTGCCGCCCAGTTTGTAGCTTACTTCAAATGGAGCAACCTGGGCATGATCCTGGCCATATCCGGGGCTAAATCCCTCATGGCCACCAATCTGGGAATTATCCCACTGATGATCCTTTTCGTCATTTTCGCGGGAGCCATCAATATGCTAATGGGCAGTGCATCGGCAAAATGGGCCATACTGGCCCCCATTTTCATACCCATGTTCATGTTCATGGGCTACTCTCCCGAGCTCTCGCAGGTGGTTTACCGGATAGGCGACAGCGTGACCAACATCATTTCTCCAATGATGAGCTTTTTTGCCCTGATCATTGCTTTTATGCAAAAATACGAACCCAAAGCAGGTATCGGCACGATAGTCTCCACCATGCTCCCCTATACCCTGCTATTTTTCGTGACTTGGGTATTGCTGCTCATAGTCTGGATCGTCTTCGGTCTTCCGTTGGGACCCGATGCAGGACTGTATTACTC
>CAYNPZ010000086.1:3783-15014 GCA_964399175.1 uncultured Bacteroidales bacterium
GATTGAATGATTGAATGAGTCAGCAGTAATTTGATGGTTATCCCTTCCTGCCGGAAGGAAAATGTCAAAAAGTGGACAAATTTTTAGTCATTAATTTTCGCAAACAGCTCCCTTTTCATTATCAAAGGTAATACCAAATGTCGCAAATGCCAGTATAGGCATAAAAATCCAGGCTATCACAAACCATTTGTTAATCCTGAAACTGATTCCCAGATCCTTTTTTATTTGGCTATTGCCTGAAAATTTCTCCACAGTGAATGCAACAATCATTGGAATAAACATATAGGCAATGGCAATGACCGTTGCTCCGGTGGTCTGCCATTCGCCTCCGGTTAGATAAAAAATACCGATCAGCGACCAATTCACAATGAAGGTCCAAACGAGAAATTGCCTGACTTTTTTCTTATCCAAAACTTAAAAATTCTTTTGAGTCTTCGAGTTATTTACCTCGATTTGATAATTCCCAGTCCCGAAGAATTGGCGTCAACCTTTTTGGGGTTACCCCCATATCTAACCACGCCCATTCCCGACATATCCACTTTGAGTACTTTTTCTGCATAAATATCAGCTTTACCAAAACCGCTGAAATCTAGGTAAAATGCATCGCAAACCAGATCTTCGGCGTCTACTTTGGAAGCGCCACTCATATCCATTACCACGTAACTGGCTTTTCCTTTAATATCTGCTTTAACCGCTCCGCTAAAATCTGCCAGAAGTTTTTCCGTATTTATGCTTAATTCGATGTCGGCCGCACCGGATACGCTTAGTTCAAGCCTGTTGGTTTTAAGGGTACCACTGGTGTTCATTTCCACGGCACCTCCAATATCAATGCTGTTGAGTGTTTTTACGGTCAGATAGACTTCCACGTCCCAGTTGTCAAAATCCCTGTTCCGCTCATCCGAATCAATATAAAGGATGCTGTCCTTAACCTCTACCTCCAGTTTATGGAAGATATCTTTATCAGCTTCTATTCTGAGCGATTCTTCATCCCCCTGCCGGAGATTCAGTTCGCATGCTATGGAAACATTCAATCCCTTAACATCGGATACAGGAAAGTCTTTCTCCTCATCCTGAATAGATGCGGCTTTACCGTTGCCGCCGGTGCCAGCAGATGCCAGCAAACCCGGCAGCATCAGAGCCATTATAAAAAGTATGCGTATGGTTTTCATAATAATAGATATTTTGATTTATAAAACCTGTTTAATATTTTCTGTCACGACATATCCGTCGAACAACTGTACGATTCTGTGTGCCTTTTCTGCATCCGAGGGTGAGTGGGTTACCATAACGATGGTAGTGCCTTCCCCATTGAGTTGCTGAAGCAGATTCATCACCTCTTCACCATGAGCTGAATCCAGGTTTCCAGTGGGCTCGTCGGCAAGGATTAACCTGGGATTGGCAACAACTGCCCGTGCTATGGCTACCCTTTGCTGCTGGCCACCCGAAAGCTGCTGGGGGAAATGCTTTTTACGGTGAGACATTTTCATTCGTTCAAGCACTTCTTCCACGCGTTTTTTTCGTTCGGATGAAGGCTTGTTCAGATAAAGCAGCGGCAGTTCCACATTTTCAAAAACATTCAGCTCGTCGATCAGGTTAAAGCTCTGAAAAACAAAACCTATATTGGCCTTACGAAGATTGGTACGCTTTCGCTCTGAATATCCGGACACTTCATAATCCATGAAATACAACTCACCTCCGGAAGGATTATCAAGCAGTCCCAATATATTCAGTAATGTTGACTTACCACAACCTGAAGGGCCCATGATGCCTACAAATTCACCATCTTCCACTTCCAGGTTCACTTTATTAAGCGCTGTAGTTTCGACCTCATCGGTCCTGAAAACTTTTGTTAATTCTTTGGTTTGTATCATCTTTATAAGATTTAAAGGGTTAAAATGAATGATTATTATTGTTATATTTTTAAATGATAAAAAGTTCAAATCTACAAGCTAAGAGCGCAGAGCGTAGGGCTCAGGGTAAAGAACAAAAATATTTAAGCATACAATTTTTAAGGAAAATAACAATATGCACTATAAATTAGTTAATTAATATTATTTATTTGGTTTAATGTTTTATTGATCTACTTGTTATCCATTACTCTTTTAAAAATTTACTTTACCAAAAATCCGAATGCTTAATTCTACATCAATTGCTCTAAACTCTATGCTCTGAGCTCTATGCTCTATGCTCTGAGCCCTGAGCTCTAAGCCTTATTTTTTCAGCATCAACTTATCCACCTCATTAAAGTTATCATAGCTGGAGACAATGACCTGTTCTCCGGGCTGGAGGCCATCGAGTACCTCATAGTATCTCGGATTCTGACGTCCGATGCGTATATTCCGTTTATAAGCAAATTCTCCTGAGGGATCTACAACATATACCCACTGTCCTCCTGTGCTCTGATAAAATCCACCCCGGGGGATCAATACCGCTGTTTTAGATTGTCCAAGTTCCAGCCTGATTCTGAAAGTCTGACCAATACTGATGTCATCCGGATTCTGGTCGACAAATACCATATCTACGGTAAACTGACCCTGATTGACCTCGGGATACTTCTTGGTAAGCTTTAAATTGAAGGTTTTCCCTGTATAATCGAATGAACCGGTCAGCTCTCTTCTAACACGAGCTATATAGTGTTCGTCAATCTCCACATTCAGCTTATAATTCTCCAGAATATTGATTTTTCCTATACGGGTACCATGGGTAATCACCTCCCCTATTTCCGGTTCCAGGCTGGCCAGCTCACCCTCAACAGGTGCTTTCACAGTAAGATTTTCCAGTTTCTCACGTACGATGCTCAGGCCCTCTTCCATTCTGTCAACGGAGTTTTCCAGGCTGCTGACCTGAGCCTTCCTGAATATGGAGTCCTGACGGTAGGCTTCCTTAACCAATGCCAGTTTCCGCTTTGTAGCCTGAAATTGCTCTTCGGATTGGAGAAACTCCTCTTCAGAAATGTGATCGTTTTGATATAATTTTTTGTTGTTGTTATATGCCCTTTTGACTTGTCGCAATTCCTTTTCCAGCCCAATCATTTGATCCTGTTTGCTGATCTTATCCCTTTGCATGCTCATCCTGGCTTCTCTCAACTGGTTGATGGACCGGGCCGCCTGTGCTTCATAATCCGAGATACGCAAAATAAGATCGGTACTGCTCAGCTCCATAATCTCATCGCCTCTGGCGACCATGTTACCTTCTTCAATCATGATCTCCTCAACACGACCCCCCTCAACGGCATCCAGAAATATCGTCTTGATGGGTTCTACCGTACCGATTACTGCAATATAATCTTTAAATACATCCTTCTCTATGGCTTCAATGGTGATTTTCTCCTTCTCCACTTTCAACCTGGAACTTTTATCCCCGAAAAATATGTTGTAGGCTACAAGAAGCACAAGTATAGCCGCGACCATGATCCAGATGTTTTTTTTGCTGAAAAACCTGTTCTTCTTTTCTATGACTCGATCCATAATGAAATGTTTTTACATTATTTTATCATCTATCATGCCAAACCGCATAAGTCACTTTAATACATGGTACTAAAGCAAAAAATAAAGCATATAACCGCTTTTTTTCTGTTCGATAATGAAACATTTATAGTACGGAATCGAACATAGAATTACAATTATTTGTATATTTACCGGGAATAAGAATTAAAAAACCCCTGTAAAATTTTAGCCCAATGGAAACGAAAGAAGGTAAAGTTCTGGCAATCGACGACAATGAAGACATCCTGTTTGCCTTAAAACTGCTTCTTAAGAATCATGTGGAGAAAGTTCATACAGAGACTTCTCCGGACGGGATCCCCAAATTAATGAAAGAAGAAAACTTTGATGTGATCCTTTTGGATATGAACTTCACCAAAGATGCCATCAGCGGCCAGGAAGGATTCGAATGGCTGAACAAAATCCTGGAGATCGACTCTGATGCAGTAGTAGTTTTTATTACCGCATATGGAGATGCCGAAAAAGCCGTTAAAGCCATCAAAGCCGGTGCTACGGACTTTGTACTGAAGCCCTGGCAGAACGAAAAACTTCTGGCTACCATCTCATCGGCCATCAAGCTGCGAAAATCCAAAAGGGAAGCGGGTGACCTTAAGGAAAGGCAAAAAGAGATCAGTGAAATTCAGGACAGGCCTTTCCATGAATTCATCGGAGAATCGCCTGAAATGAAAGAGGTTTTCAAAACCATTAACAAAGTGGCCCAAACGGATGCCAACGTGTTGATCCTTGGCGAGAACGGAACGGGAAAAGAGCTTGTGGCCCGTGCCCTGCACAGAAATTCAAACCGCAGGGATGAAGTGTTCACCAGCGTCGATCTGGGATCCATACAAGAAAACCTTTTTGAGAGTGAGCTTTTCGGTCATGTCAAAGGAGCTTTTACCGATGCAAAAAAAGACAAGGCCGGACGTTTTGAGGTAGCCAGCGGCGGAACGTTGTTCCTCGATGAGATTGGTAACCTTACCCTTCCGCTTCAGGCCAAATTGCTAACTGCCATAGAAAGGAAAGAAGTTACCCGCCTGGGATCAAATCAATCCCGGCTGATCGATGTGCGGCTGATTTGTGCCACCAACAACGACATCCATAAGATGGTGGCCAATGAAGAATTTAGGCAGGACCTGCTGTACCGGGTCAATACAGTGGAAATTCAGCTTCCCCCATTGCGTGAACGTACCGATGACATTCCTTTGCTGGCCGATCATTTTCTTAAACAGTATTCTAAGAAATACAAAAAACAGATCAAAAGGATCAGCTCGGAAGCCCTTAAAAAGCTCAATCAACACCCATGGCCGGGCAACGTCAGGGAACTTCAGCATGCCATAGAACGCGCTGTGATCATGTGTGACTCCAATGTGCTTGAAGAAGACGATTTTATACTGTCCTCCTCAGGACATAAAAAAGATGAAATGGAACTGCATACTTACGACCTGGAAACCATTGAAAAAAATGTGATTAAAAAAGTGCTCAAACAAAATCAGGGCAATGTAACCAAGGCAGCTTCACAATTGGGATTGACAAGAACTTCACTTTACCGGAGAATGGAAAAATATGATCTATAAGAATTTCAGACTGGTCATCTCATTTAGAATATTGTTGCTGGCTGCCACAATATTTCTCTTTTTCTACACACTAACTCTGGACTATTTCATCACGCCATTTCTTATAGGCGTGCTGATCATCTTCCAGATCATTCTTCTGGTTCGCTATGTAGATATCACCAATCGCAACCTGGCAAGTTTTCTGGAGTCCATCCGCTTTTCAGAATTTACACGCTCCTTCCATATTGAAGGAATGGGAAAATCATTTGACGAGCTGAACAAAGCATTCAATGAGGTGATCAAAGACTTCCAGAAGATCCGGCAGCAACTGGAGGAACAGTATCAATACCTGAACAGCGTAGTCAGCAACATCGACATCAGCATCATCACCTACCATAAGGATGGTACGGTGGATATGGTTAACAAGGCCTTCCAGGATCTTTTCCAGATATATAACATCAAGCACATTCAGCAACTGGAAAAAGTGAGCAAAGAGCTGAAAGATATACTGATGAACCTGGAGCCTGGCAAAAACTATGTGCTCAAGCTCCGGCAGGAGGATGATATTCTCCAGCTAGCTGTTTACGGCAGGGAATTCCGGCTACATACAAGAACCATTATGCTGGTTACTATTAAGGACATTCAATATGTACTGGAAGAACAGGAAACGGAAACATGGCAGAAGCTCATTCGTGTGCTTACCCATGAGATCATGAATTCCATCACTCCTGTGGCATCGCTCACTTCTACCCTGAGCCTGATGGTGAATGAAACCAAAGAAGAACATGGGGGCAAGCTGGATGAAGAATCCACTGAAGAGATCCAGAAAGCTTTGAAGACCATCCATAAAAGAAGTGAAGGGCTGTTGCATTTTGTAAACACCTACCGGAGCCTGACCAAGATACCCAAACCCAACTTTGATATCGTAAGGGCGCAGGATTTGATCAGTGACATCAAACCGCTCATGAATAAAGAATTGGTAGATAACAACATACGGCTTGTAACCCATGTGGACCCTGATCATCTGGAATTCTATGCCGACAGCAAGCTGATTGAGCAGGTGTTGATCAATCTGGTTACCAATGCCATTCAGGCTCTTGAAGACCGCCATGACGGAAAGATCGAGTTAAAGGCATTCCGCAGCAAGCGTGGCCGCCCCACCATTCAGGTAATTGACAATGGAAGGGGCATTCTTCAGGATGTCCTGGATAAGATTTTCATACCCTTTTTTACTACCAAACCCAAAGGATCAGGTATTGGGCTCAGCCTATCCAAACAGATCATGCGCCTTCATGGAGGATCGATCACCGCTTCCAGCCAACCGGAGCAGGGTACAACCTTTACGCTGATCTTTTAAGGGGCACGGAGCATAGGACGCAGAGCGCAGAGCAAGGGACTCAGAGTCTCGGGACCCGGGATGCCGAAGGATACGGATAGCTAGATGTAGAAATGGGAAATGAGGAAATGGAGAAATAAGTTATCACTAAATCCTGTTTAGCTAAAAAGTATAATTTCTATAAAAATGAGTTCTGTCTAAAATTAATTAAAAAAATTTTGGGCTTCCATTTACCCATCATTTGTGCCATTCCAAATTCCTATAAAGAAAATTCTGAGCCAATCTGTATTTTTTATTTGCACTTTATAAAATTTATGCGTACATTTGATATAGAATCCTCCATTCCAGAAAATAAAAGCTCATGAAAACACTGGAAATACTTGAACGTTATCAAAAGATGGACAAATTGATTAAACGCCGCAGCACCGGAAATCCTAAGGAATTTGCAAACAAACTGGGTATCTCCAAAAGCCAGTTATTCAACTACCTGGAAGAGCTTCGGTACCGGGGCGCTGAAATCAATTATAATAAAACACTGGAAACATACATTTACAGAAACTCGGTGGAGATAACTGCTATATTTTCAGTACGTGTAAAGGATGATGAAGATGAGGTTTCGGAAAGCGAATACATCTACCTCCCTAACTCTAAGGCCTTCAGGAAAGAAAAAGATCAGGAATCGGAAGAAGAGGAAGAGGAAAAATAAGAATTCGGGAAATCCTCCATTTATTCTCTGATTATCAAACAATTTTAACTGCCTGCAAAATAATATGAAATTTCTCAAAAAAAATTCCCATAATCCAATTTTATTGGACTCTGGTTTTCTAAATTTGATTATATATTTCGGGAAAAGCGATTTCTAAGCCCAACAATCGTTAAATAAAGAATTGTATAGCTTTTCCCTGATGAAAATCAAGAATTGAAATGGTACATAAATATGAACTGTTATTTATGATAAACCATGAGCAAGCTGTTTCCGCCTGAAATCATCAGCCAGTCCACAGAAAGTCTTTTTGTGGAGAGGCATACACGTAGCAGGGTGCTGTACCTTTCGGTGCTTGGGGTGCTTATCATTATATTTTCTTCACTGCCATTGATCCATATAACCATAACCAAACAAAGCCGCGGGATCATCCGGTCTGCCAAAGAAAACAACAGCATCTCTTCAGCCTATTCCGGAAGGATTGAAAAGATCAATATTCGTCAAAATCAGCCGGTTTTAGCGGGAGATACCCTGATTGTGCTTAACACTGCAGAAATTGACGAAGAGATCGAATGGTACGAACAGCAGATTAGCAAAAATAGCATTTACATCAGAGATTTAAAAAAATTGCTCAAAAGAGACGACAATTTTCAAAGCCTGTTGTATCAAACCAATTATCTGGAATACCTGGCCCAGTTAAAAAAATTTGAAAATGAACTGAACAACGCTAAAAAGGATTTTTTGGTGCACGAGAAGCTTTATGAGCAGGAAGTTATACCTGACCTGGAATTCGAAGAGAAAAGATATCTTTACCAGCAAGCCTCGAATGCTTATCAGGCCTATAAAAGGCAATCAAGCCTTCAATGGCGTAATGAACTGGAAAAGCTATACCTGCAAAAAGAAGAATATCAGTCAAAAATAAAAAGGCTTAAAAAGCAGAAAGAACACTACATACTTACTTCGCCGGTAAGTGGGGTGATAACCCAATATTCCGGTATGCAAAAAGGAAATTTCCTGGTGCCCAATCAACCGGTAGCTGAGATTTCACCCGATAAGGATCTTTTGGTTGAATGTTACCTCTCCCCTTCCGATATTGGTTTTATCTGGGACAGCATGGAGGTCCGGTTTCAGTTTGATGCCTTTAACTACAACCAATGGGGACTTGGAAAAGGCAGAGTTATGGATATATCCAATGACATCATCACACAGAACGATCAGCCTGTTTTCAGGGTAAGATGTACACTGGAAACGCGGGAATTAAGGCTGAAAAACGGTTACCGGGGTAAACTGAAAAAAGGCATGACATTGACGGCCCGTTTTCAAATCACTGAACGCAGTATTTTTCAGCTCCTGTATGATAAGATTGACGACTGGTTAAACCCGAAAATGAGCAAATCCGGGAAATCTTCATGATATAAAGGAAGTCAGATATGGGAATCAATGTAAAACAACATGATATTACGGATTGCGGTGCAGCCTGTCTGGCTTCCATAGCTGCCCATTACCGGCTTAAGCTTCCCATTTCAATGATCAGGCAGATGGCTGGTACCGATAAAAAAGGAACCAACGTGTTGGGATTGCTAAAAGCAGCAGAAAAGCTGGGATTTACCGCCAAAGGGGTAAAAGGGAAGGTGGAAAGCATTCCTAAAATTCCACTTCCTGCAATTGCCCATTTGATAGTAGACAAAGCGCTGCACCATTACGTAGTCATTTACAAAGCCACAGAAAAATCGGTAGAGATCATGGATCCCAGGGAGGGGAAACTACAAAAGCTCACTATGGAGGAATTTGCCAAGCAATGGACAGGAGTGCTTGTACTGATGGTTCCCAACGAAGACTTTCGCGGCATGAACATGAAGATTTCCAACTTTGCCAGATTTCTATATCTGCTCCGGCCGCACAAAAGCATTCTGGTTCAGGCATTGTTCGGGGCCATTATCTATACGCTCCTCGGATTGTCCACATCGATATACATTCAGAAAGTCACGGACCACGTTCTGGTAGACGGCAACCGGAATCTGCTGAACCTCCTCAGTCTTGCCATGGTTTTCATCCTATTCTTTCAGATCTTCATCGGGGTCATTAAAACCATATTCATCCTGCGCACCGGCCAAAAAATAGATGCAAGACTCATTCTGGGATATTACAAGCATCTACTTAAGCTACCTCAGCGTTTTTTCGATACCATGCGGGTGGGTGAGATCATCTCACGTATCAATGATGCTGTAAAGATAAGACATTTCATTAATGATACGCTTATTACCCTCATTGTCAACACTTTTATCATTTTATTTGCCTTCGGACTGATGTTTATTTACAACTGGAAACTCGCACTGATCATAGCCCTAATCCTTCCGCTTTATCTTTTAACCTATACCATAACCAACCGGCTAAATAAAAAACAGGAACGGAAAATCATGGTGAACAGCGCCGAAGTGGAAAGCCAGCTTGTAGAATCGCTGACTTCTGTGAAAACCATCAAACAGTTCGGACTCGAAGACCATGCCAACCTGAAAACAGAAACCCGCTTTGTTAACCTGCTGCGATCGGTCTATACTTCCGGTTTAAATACTGTTTTTTCATCCAACACCTCTGAATTTCTGAACCGCTCGTTCACGATCATCCTGTTATGGATCGGTTCCTATTTTGTTATCGACCGGCTGATCACACCCGGAGAGCTCCTCTCCTTTTATGCTCTGATCGGCTATTTTACCGGACCCGCCATCACAATGGTAGGAATGAACAAAACCATACAAAACGCGTTGATTGCAGCAGATCGCCTCTTTGAGATCATGGATCTGGAAAGGGAAGAGGAGAGCAACCAGGTAGAGCTTACCAGGGATATAACCGGCAGCATACAATTTGAGAATGTCTCATTCAGCTATGGCACGCGTATCGAGGTGTTCCGGGAATTCAACCTGACGATTGAAAAGGGTAGAATTACCGCTATCATAGGTGAGAGTGGATCCGGTAAATCCACCCTAACCTACTTGTTACAAAAATTGTATACGTTGGATGATGGCCTGATTCGGATCGGGAAATACAACCTCCGTTACGTAAGCAATAAATCGCTCCGCAGTTTGATCGGGGTGGTGCCCCAGCAATTAAACATATTTTCAGGGAATGTGGTGGAAAACATTGCCGTGGGAGAGCTGGAACCCGATATGGAGAAAGTGATAAGTGTTTGCTCGGGGTTGCATTTGCTCGAATTTATAGAACAGCTACCCAATGGCTTTCATACCTGGCTCGGTGAGAACGGAGCATCCCTTTCCGGAGGCCAGAAGCAGCGTCTGGCCATTGCCAGGGCATTGTACAAAGACCCGGAAATCCTGGTACTTGACGAAGCCTCCTCAAACCTCGATTCAGAGTCGGAACATTATGTCAAGGAAGCTATTTTTAATTTACGCGATCAGGGCAAAACGGTGGTTCTGATCGCCCACAGGCTGAGCACCCTTAGCGGGGCCGACAAAATTGTGGTGCTGGAAAAGGGAAAACTGAAGGAGGAGGGAACCCATGAAGCATTATATGAAAGAAAAGGGAAATATTATCAGTTGTGGCAAAAACAGATTCCTTTTTGTGTTAAAGAAAATTTATGAAATACAAAGTGTGAATAAGAAGTATGGACTTGGTGAAAAGTAAATTTACAGATATTATAAACATTCAGCTAAAATTCAACCTACTATGGCTTATTTCCAATATCTTCAAAGACTAAAAAGAATAGACCGGCTGATTGGTATGGAAAATACCGGAACACCGGCTGAATTTGCTTCCAGACTGGGGATCAGCGAGAGTCATCTGTATTTCTGCTTGAAAGAGCTGAAGGAGTATGGGCTGCCCATCGCCTATAACGGGATGAAACGTACCTATTATTATAGGGAGGAAGTAAGGCTAAATGTAAATGTAAGCATTCAGAAACTGGGTAAGGATGAGGTTATCCATATTGTGGGAGGTTTCGAAAAAAATTCAGATTTTTTTGCCCCACTATTATATAATCAGAGTGGGGGGATGTATTTTGGTACATGATATCATAAAACACAGGCCTGTATTCAAAAAGGCAAAATCAACCGCCTTAAAGTGTTGTGTAATTAAAAACTTTTATGCCTTATGGAAAAATTAGATTTAAAGAATTATGAAGTAGTTGCTTTGGATGGCAAAGA
>CAYNPZ010000087.1:0-14981 GCA_964399175.1 uncultured Bacteroidales bacterium
TTTTGTTTCTGGAATGCTGCTCCCCGGTTAACGAAAATCTTATTCATCAACTGCACATTGTTCTTATCTACTGATTCCAATGCATTATTCAGGTGATTCAGCGCCTCTTCATAATTCTCTCTGGCAATTAATGCCCTACCTGAATAAAGATGAAAAACAGGATGATTCGAATGCTTTTCCAGCGCATCCTCAGCCAATCTTTCTGCCCTGTTGTATTTATTTCTTAAAAGCAAAACTCTTATCTTGCCCTCTAAAGCAGGAATATAATTTTCATCCATATCCAGTGCCTGATCATACTTTTCCTCCGCTGCTTCATAATCATTCATACTAATCAGATCGTCACCCAATTCAATGATTGAATCTATATTACCTTGTGAATAAACTGGCCGGGCCAGAGATAAAAATCCAGTAAAAAGAAATATAAGGGTGAATGTAAAATGCTTTTGATTCATAAATCCAATTTGTGGTTTCTACGATGACAAAGTATTTTCAAACAAAGTTCTGTTAGCGATGGATTTTCCCAAAGTCAACTCGTCTGCAAACTCCAGATCATTACCAATAGAGATACCCCTTGCAATGGTTGTTATCCTGATCGGATAATCCCTGAATCTCTTATATAAATAAAAGTTTGTAGTATCTCCTTCCATCGTTGTACTAAGTGCAAGTACAATCTCTTGTACGGTACGATCTTCAATTTTGTTTTGTAAATTTTCAATATTTAAATCACCGGGTCCTATTCCATCCATCGGGGAAATAATACCTCCAAGCACATGATAAATGCCGTTATACTGATGTGTACTTTCAATGGCCATCACATCCCGGCTGTTCTCAACCACACAAATCAAAGAATGGTCTCTCTCTTCACTAGAACAGATGGGGCAAAGCTCATTGTCTGATATCATATTGCAGGAGTTGCACCTTTTTATCTCATTTCGAAGTTTGATGATGGTATTTCCAAACTGGTTAACCTCCTCTTTATCCCGGTTCAGCAGGTGCAAAACCAGCCTCAATGCTGTTTTTCTACCTATTCCGGGCAATTTGGCAAATTCGTCTACAGCCTCCTTCAGTAATTTCGAAGAAAAATTTTCAAGCTCCATAATATCCGTCTGAAATTTTAGGTCAAAATTAATAATATCCAATTAAATACCCGGATAACTTATTCGGGTTTTCATCCCTTAATGAATTAAAATCCTAAGGATCTGATGGGATTGAAAATGACCGATATCAGAGGGATTAAGATTTGTAAATTCTAACATTTCTCATGCTCGTTTCATTGTTTTTTTATTATCCTTGCGTCCTGTTCTGTTTTTTAACCTAGAAAACATCGGCCATGAATCCGTCAACAGTACTCATTATCATCATCGGATATTTTGCCCTGCTTTTGTCGATTTCCTACGTTACAAGCAGGAATGCCACCAACCTGACATTTTTTCTCGGCAACCGCCAATCACCATGGTACATTGTTGCTTTTGGCATGATCAGTGCTACCCTTTCGGGTGTTACTTTCATATCTGTGCCCGGTTATGTGATGAACAGCCAGTTTTCTTACATGCAGATTGTCCTGGGCTACCTCCTTGGATATTTTATTATTGCCAATATCCTGATGCCGATGTATTACAGGTTAAACCTCACTTCAATATATACCTACCTGGAAAAACGGTTCGGTAAAAGCTCATACAAGGCAGGAGCCTCTTTTTTCATGCTTTCCCGAACCATAGGAGCAGCCTTCCGGCTATTCATCATCGCAAACGTCCTGCAAATAACCCTTTTTAATCAATGGAACATTCCCTTTGAAGCCACTGTGGTTATTACCATATTGCTGATCTGGCTTTATACATTCAAGGGAGGTATTCGCACCATCATCTGGACCGACAGCCTGCAAACCCTGTTCATGCTCACTGCAGTGGGTATAACAGTATATATGATTACTCAGGAGCTGAATATGAGTTTTTCAGGAATGGTCAATACCATAGCAGACAGCAATCATGCTAAAATATTTTTCCTTGAAAACTGGAATGGAGAATACCATTTCATCAAACAATTCCTTTCCGGGGCGTTTATAGCCATTGTAATGACAGGTCTGGACCAGGATATGATGCAGAAAAACTTAAGCTGCAGAAATATAAAGGAGGCAAAGAAGAACATGTACTGGTTCAGTGTTGCACTGATACCGGTGAATCTTCTGTTCATGTCCCTGGGAGCACTAATGATCATTTATGCTAACAGAGAAGGGATACCTTTGCCCGACCAATCGGACGATCTCTTCCCTATCATTGCAACACAGGGGTATTTAGCCCCGGCAGTGGGTATATTCTTTCTGATCGGTATCGTGGCTGCAGCATATTCGAGTGCAGATTCCGCACTTACCGCACTTACCACATCATTCACAGTGGATATCCTTGACACAAAAGGGATGGAAGAGAAGCCCCTTAAACGCCTCAGAAAAAAAGTACACGTTGGAATGTCGGTACTTCTTGTAATCATCATACTGATCTTTAATGCAGTGAATGATGAAGCCGTTATATCAGCGCTCTTCACGGTAGCCGGATACACCTACGGGCCCTTACTGGGATTGTATACCTTCGGACTGTTCACCAGATATCAGGTCAGGGATAAATGGGTTCCCGTCGTGGCTGTTCTCTCTCCCATTCTTTGCGGCATTCTTAGCTACTTTTCGGAAACCCTCTTCAATGGATATCAATTTGGCTTTGAAATTTTAATCGTCAACGGCTTCTTTACGCTTATCGGATTGTTCCTGCTGAGCAAAAAACAAAATAAGGGAATTGAGGTTTAGACTGGATTAATCTCATAAAATCCACTGAAAAAGCGGGAAAATGAAGTTCATGAACCGAAGCGTAGCTCGAAACTCGGTTTATTGCACCTCAATACAGGATTTTTTGCGGAATGAATCCAAACAACCCTCCATCAGAAAAACCAGCCTTTAAACTTAAACCGAACCAGGCAGCGCCCACAGTGAATAAATCACCACAAGAATCACTAAACCTACAGCAACTGCTATTATAACCCGAAGCTGTAAAGGTTGATCACGCAGTCCGGGGATTTTGGCCGTCAACCGATCAATCGAGCTAATTAACGCGCTTCGCGGAGGCTTTGACTGTTCGACTGATAAATGGCCACCTTCTTTCAATATTCGCACAGCTTCATCTACATCACTCTCATGAATCCGCATTTTGATCGGGCTGGCAGGTTCGGATGCATAGGGAGCCAGTTGAGCAGTGTATTCATTTTTAAGAAATACATGAATGCCCTGTGATTCCAGCTTTGTTTTGATTAAATGCGCCTCAGCAGCGTGCTTAAATGTTAATATGGTAACCCATTTTTCCATAACCAGAGGTTTTATTCAAATGTATAAAATATATAGGAGATTACCGGTCATATCTTCTGATAAATAAATCTTAGGATCAGTGTAAAACCAACAGGCAAAAGTGTTAGTAATGCAGCTATAAAGAAAACGGCCTGCAGATTTGAAAAGTTTAATATAAAACCGAACAATGGCGGAGAAATGGTCTGTCCGATATAAGTCATTGCAGTGAAGCCCGATACCACACCTGCCCTCAGATGTGAGGATACCAGTTCAGTTACTGTGGTATTCAGAGTTGGAAATACCAGTCCAAAACCTACTCCCCAGACCACAATGCAGGCAATTAGATAAGCGAAGCTCAGAGCCATGGAAATAAGAAACAAACCCGTGCCACAAAACAAAAACCCCACCAATATAATTTGATATCTCTGAAAGCGGTAATAAAGCTTCCCAGATTGCGATGCAGTTATGGCTGCAATTGCTGCACCTACCGAAAGCAACATACCGGTATACATGGTTGATAGATTCAGCTTTTCTACTACCAGCAGGGGTCCATAAACGATGAGGCAGAAAAGGAGGATGAAGACAAAAAGATTAGAACTGTATATCCAGAGGGTTTTATAGTCCTTCAAAACAAGAAAGATGGTTTTAAGATAATCCTTAATGGAGGATTGATTGGTGGTGGAACTGTCCTCAAGCTTCATAGACACAAATATCGCCAGGGGAACGGCCAGAATATAAATATAGAAAGGATAAAACCAGGCCAGGGTTGCTATCGAGCCGGAAATAAAAGGGATCGCCGTATTTACCAGCGACTGGGCACTGCTGCGATAGCCCATCGCAGTGGCTCTGGCTTTGTCTTTAAACATATCCCCGATTAACGTTACTCCAAGGCCCATCATCCCTGCTGCACCAATACCCTGTAATGATCGCAGGATCAATACTTCCAAAAATGTATTGGTAAAAGCAATGGAAAATCCGGATACACCATAGAGTAAGGCTGCAGGGACCAGCACCTTTTTCCTGCCAAAGCGGTCGGCCAATACCCCGTGCACAGGAGTGGAAAACAAGGCAAAAAGGGTATATACACTCATGATCATACCCACCATTTCCTGAGATGTACCCAGAGGTTCAATCATAGAAGGCAATATCGGAGCTACGAGGCTGCCGCCTATTACGGCCATCACCACAATCCCAAGGATGATCCGAAAATTATAATGTCTTAATATGTCCTTTGGATCGCTTTTCTGTTCCATTAATACTACATCTTTCCTATGTTCTTAAAACATTACTCCTTTCCCCGGGAGTCGGGGAAAATCTTAACAGCATCAAAAGATGATTCGCAAAATTAGAGATTTATATGAAAAGTAAAAAAAGATCGGATGGAAGATAAGAAAGTAAAATAAAGGAGGACAGAACATACCATTGATAAATCCTGTCCCCCCTGAGGAAAAATATCTATTCTACCAGCTCATATCCTTTGGTTTTACCTTTCTTAATGGCAGGTATGCCTTCAACCATCCAAACCGGCGCCGGCTGATCCTTCATATAATGATCAAAAAACTGTTTCATTCGTATACTAAGGTCCCTGCAATTGGGATTTTTGGCTTTTTCATTATGGGGAGCCCCGTTATAATTCAGCATCCAAACAGGTTTCTGCAACCTCCGAAGGGCCACAAAATACTCAATACCCTGATACCATGGAACGGCACCGTCATTGTCATTATGACGGATCAACAGTGGAGTATTTACCCTGGGTGCGTAAAAGACAGGGGAGTTCCTTATATAATGCAGCGGTCTTTCCCATAAGGTGCCTCCTATACGGCTCTGTGTCTCTTCATACTGAAACATTCTGCTCATACCGGAACCCCAGCGAATGCCTCCATAGGCGCTGGTCAT
This sequence comes from uncultured Bacteroidales bacterium, assembly GCA_964399175.1. Taxonomy (GTDB): domain Bacteria; phylum Bacteroidota; class Bacteroidia; order Bacteroidales; family UBA12077; genus JAGXLC01. The sequence continues at coordinate 5,222 of CAYNPZ010000087.1, forward strand.
ATTAGAGACCGGTGCACCTGCAGAAGCTGCTGCAAACATATCGGTTTTTGTAATGATATGGGCCACCTGGTAACCACCCCAGCTTTGACCCTGAATTCCAATCCGCTCTTTGTCTATATAGGAACGGGAATTGATCAGTGAAAGGGTTCCGCTCGATACATAATTAAAAGCGCTCTCTCCGGGATAACCTACCTCATAACGAATGTTGGGAACGAAAAAGAGATATCCATTGCTCACATAAAACATACGATTTACCACCGACCGGCTGGGTTTTGGATGATAATAACGGTGCATGCGATCGGAGCTCAGCCAGTAGAAATAGACCATCATGGGATATTTCTTATCCGGATCAAAGTTATCGGGTTTATATAACAGACCTTCCGCCTTTTTGCCATTGGGAGCCACCCATTCCACTTTTTCCACATTACCCCATATATATTTTTTCTGTTGGGGATTGGCGTTTGATATCTCCTGTGCTTCGTCAAAACCGTTATCCCCATACCAAACATCCGGAAATTCCCTGAAGGTAGATTTCCTCCATATCATCTGCTCACTTTTCCGGGCTTTTTCAGGTGTATAAAAATAACAATCCTCCATAACTAGCTTTTCCGGTTGCCGGTTACCTTTTATCCCTGCGGTAAAAAACCCGGAAGCTTTGGTTTCTTTGTCAAATGCTCTCAGAAACAAATCTTTTTTCTTTTTGATAAACTGAGCTTCTTCATCCAACTCCAGATATCTGAACTGAATATTATGCCTGCGGTCCTAACCCCGGGTGATATTCACAGGTGCTTCCTTCCCGGTGGGATCCAGCCTCCATATATCGAAACGGTCATAAACCAGAAAGTATTCATCATCTTCAGTCCAGCCGGCTGAACCATATGGATAGGGATCATTGGGGTAATCGTGCTCTTCATTATAAAAATTCACATTCAGTCTGCCGGTCAGGTTTTGGGTAGTTTTCTTTTCTATATCGTGCGCATACCAGTTGCTGTCGGCATAGGAATACCAGTAAAAATAACTACCACCTGTAGAGATATCAATTCTCGACTGTATCTCTTGCCGCACCAACTTTCTTTCTCCCGAACTCAAATTCACCAGATAAACATCCTTATAATAGGGCCATTCCCAGGATATCCTCTTTTGATAGGGCTGCCGGTTTATACCGATGGCCACTTCACCATTGCCCTTAAGAATGGGAGTTACTTGTCTTACTTTTTCATCTGCCAGCTGAACCACGCGGCTATCCTCAATGTGATAGACGGCAAGGTAAGTTCTCTTTTTCTCCCTTTCCAGATTATCCAGTTGTTGCGGCTGCAGCAGAGGATCCTTCCAGCTCCACAGATCCAGCTTAACTTTTTCTTCTTCCAAAAGGGTATCTTCAGGTTCCGGTTCAGGCAGTGGTGCTGTGCCGAAAAACAGACGCTCATCATTTTTAGAGAAGTACACTTTGCCATGTTCTCCTGCCGTCCATTTATCAGGAATCGAAGAAGTTAGTGTATCCACAATCAAACGGGTTTTTTTCGCTTTTGTATTCCAGTAATAAAGACCATACACTTTTGTTTTGGCTGTATCTTCCGAATGAATGAAAGCCACCTGTTCACCTGAATGATCCAGCGTCAGATTCTTGCTCAGGCCATTTCCGATAAAAATGCTGTCAATTTGCTCTTTATAGGTGTCATAAACATATATCCGGCATTGGAGGGAATCGGTTTTGGGAAGGCGAATAAAAGAGATCAGATCGCCCTTCTCAGATATGGCATATTCGGAAACATTAGGGTATACATATTCTTTATTTTCACCGGGATGAAAAATAACCAGATCAGAAGTCTCCGGGATACCATTGCCGGAGTTTTCGGTTTTGGCAGTATCTTCCGTTTCGATCTCCTTTTCATGTTGATAAACCATCCATTGTGAAGCCTTTTCAGCAACCTGGTAAGATTTAACCCGTTCTTTGGTGATCAACCGCTTTTCATCAAAAACAAAAATACCCAGTGAATCTTTGGGATGTTTTTTTTCAGGTGTTTTGTCCATTTTCATCTGCCTCACTGTGTCACGGAAAGGTTTAATTTTGAATACCATGTATTCAGAAACAGGAGAGAAAGAGGCATTGTATCCCCGGGAAAAAATTTCATGACCCTGGTCTTTAGCAGACCATAAATAAAGCTTCCCATCGCCCTTGTAAGGATTTACCTCATAAAAAACCCATTCCCCGTCGCTGGAAATAGATTGGTCCTCAATATACTTCCACCCGTCGTATACCGAAAAATCGAGCGGTTTTTTCTCATCCTGGGCTAAAACAGAGGAAAGCGCCGCAAAAAACAAAACAATGAAGATGAATAAATTTCTTAACATGTGGTTAATTTTTTGATTAAAAACAATCTCTTTCGACTGCTAAAGGAATAAAAAGTTTAACCGGAACACCTTCATTAGTATAAAACAAGCATATACAGATGTTAAAAAATATATAGCAGAATATCTTTAGCAGAATCCTTCAATTTTTATAATTTTAATCCCAAAATACAATCATTATGGCAGAGATAATACAAACTGGAGTAGCATCCTACGGTTTATCGGGGCAGGTTTTTCATGCTCCCTTTCTTGAAACCAATGCGGGTTTCAACATAAAAAAGGTTTGGGAAAGAACAAAGAATCTCTCAGTGCAGCGTTACCCAGATGTTGAGATTGTCCGAACCTATGAAGAGCTTCTCAGCGACAAGGATATTGAACTCATCATTGTCAATACTCCCGACACCACGCATTATGATTATTGTAAACAGGCACTGGAAGCCGGAAAACATGTGGTCGTGGAAAAACCATTCATCCTGAACAGCCAGGAAGGTGAGGAACTGAAAAAACTAGCCGAAAGCAAAAACCTTGTCCTGTCGGTTTATCAAAACCGAAGATGGGACGGTGATTTTATGACAGTAAAGAAAGTATTAGATGAACAGCTTCTGGAACGGGTGGTTGAATATGAGGCACATTTCGACCGCTTTAAGAATTTTGTCGATCCCGGCAAATGGAAAGAACAGGCATCTTCATTCCCAGGTTTGGTTTATGATCTGGGCGCCCACATGATTGATCAGGCTTTGGTGCTTTTTGGCATGCCGTCTACTGTAACCGCCGACTTGAGAACTCAACGGCCGGGTGGCGAAGTAAACGACTATTTTAATGTAAAATTTAATTTTCCTGAAATCGTGGTAACGGTAAAAGGAGGATTCCTTGTTCGTGAGCAAGGTCCCAGGTATATCGTTCACGGTACCGAAGGTTCTTTCCTGAAATGGGGTGTCGATCCCCAGGAACAAGATCTGTTAGATGGTTTTTTCCCTGAAGGGCCCGACTGGGGAAAAGAAGATGAAGAAAACTGGGGAGTACTCAATACTCAGCTTAACGGCCTGCATTATCACGGAAAGATTGAAACTTTCCCGGGTAACTACCACGGGTATTTCGATAACATCTTCTATGCCATCCGCAAAGGGGAACCATTGGCTGTTCCTGCCGAACAGGGCCTTAACGTAATAAAGGTAATTGAAGCTTCCCTTCAAAGCAACGAGGAAAACCGGGCGGTAGAGTTAAAATAAATCAACCCGGTTCATTGGCAAGACTTTCGAGGACGGGTTTGTCGGCAGCAGCAAAATCATAAAAAAAGCTCCCGCCGCACGATATCTCCGGGAGCTTTAAAAAATAGAAAACAGATAACCCTAGCCGGTCTGAATATCTTTGTAATACTCTACCTCTCCACTGTTAGGCAGATCAGCCACTTTATCGATCAATTTTTCCCTGTCGGCCTCTGACATTTTTTCAAAGCGTTTGGCCATGGCAATCTTCTCTTCCACCAACTGCGGATTTTCAGCACCTGTAATAAGTACGCTGACGGGCAGTGACCATACAAATCTGAGTGATTCCTCGAGGGTAACAAATTCAGGGATTACCGGGTTTTTTGTATCCCATTTTACATTGCCGTTCTGTACCTTTTTGTAAAAAAAGCGGCCATCAGCCAGGGTTTTCATGGCAAGAACACCTATTTTGCGCTCCACCAACCTTGGCAGCACGTGACGGATGAAACTGTGTTCGACATTAGAATCTACCACATTAATCGGAAACTGGGCTGTCTGAAAAAAATCTTCACCCGTCTTATCCAGCATCCTTGCGTGTGCATATGGAGACTGGTGCCCGGTAAATCCTACGTATCGAACTTTGCCTGATTTCTTTGCTTCTGCGATCACGTCCAGCACATTATTTTCAATTCGTTCATCCACATCATCAGGTGATTGCAGTGAATGTACCTGCCACAGATCAATATAATCAGTCTTCATCCGCTTCAGGGAGCCTTCCAGATGCTTGCGGGCTGTTTTTGCATCGGTGGAATAAGTCTTGGTCATCAGGAAAATATCATCCCGGTAATTGGGCACCAGATATTTCCCATAGCGTTCTTCACTGCGCCCATCACCATAGGATTCGGCACTGTCGAAAAAGCGAATTCCACCTTCCAATGCGGCTTCTATCGTCTCCCGGGCTTTCCTTTCAGTCGTCCATCCAATATGGTAACCACCCAATCCCAGCATGGTCACCTTTTCACCCGTATTTCCCAGCTTCCTCAAAGGCAAACTTTCTCCGAGCCTGTCGCGGAGAGGTGTACCTGTTGACGATATGCTGCGATAGGGTATCAGCAGGCCTGAAGTGAGTCCTGCCAGCGCTTTTAAAAAATCTCTGCGGTTTGAATTACTCATAGTCCTCCTCAAAATTTGATTCATATTCAATATTCTCGTCTCTTAAAAGACCGTCTGTATATTTTAAGTACCTTTGATTCCGATATTTGAACCATTCTTCGCGATAACCTGAAGATTTTCGGACAATTCCTTAACTTGATTTTCAGTAAGTTTCATTTTTCTGAATGTTTAATTATGATGATAACCAAAAACTACCATTCAGGAAGCTCGATAAATATATTAAAAACTATAATCCGCCACAACATTTTGAACAAGAATGAAAAAAATTTGTATTGTTTGAAAAATTCAGCCATTCAATTCTAAAATTCTGTTACCTTTGATCCGTTTTATACATTATGCAATATAGTAATACACAAACCTTATCCCAATTGTTCAGGGATACAGTAAGCAGGCACAGCGAAAGGACTGCCCTGGGTTTTGCCGGAGAAACTCCTTTAACTTACCGGCAAGTAGATGAAAAGATCCGGGCCACCCAGGCCTTTCTTGAGAAGATGGATGTCCGGCCAGGCGACAAGGTCGCCATCCTCAGCATGAATATGCCCAACTGGGGAATTGTATATCTTGCAACCACCTTTATGAGGGCTATTGTGGTTCCCTTATTGCCCGATTTCCATCAGGATGAGATTGGCAATATCATAGAACATTCAAGGGCCAAAGTGCTTTTCGTTTCAGAGGGCTTAAGAAAAAAAGCGGGAAACATCAACAGCGAAAAGCTTAAATATCTCGTTGGAATTGAAGATATGAAGGTTATTGCTCCACGGGATACCGAAATCCGTTTCGATCCGGAGGAAAAATCAAAAAGCATTTACAAGGTAGAAGAGCAGGATCCGGCTTCCATCATCTATACTTCAGGTACAACGGGCAAATCAAAAGGCGTAATGCTTTCGCATAAAAATATTGCCTTTACTGCGCTTCAGACCTTAAAGATACAGAATGTGGAACCGGAAGACAGGCTACTTTCAATCCTTCCCCTTTCCCATGCATACGAAAACACATTGGGTTTTATCATCCCCATGATATGTGGAGCATCGGTATTTTACCTGGGTAAGCCGCCAACTCCTTCGATACTTCTGCCGGCCCTGAAACAGGTAAAACCCACCATCATGCTCTCGGTTCCGATGATCATTGAAAAAATTTACCGTAACAAGATCCTCCCCGAATTTACAAAAACATGGTACATGAGGGCCCTATACAAAATACCCCCTGTACGAAAAAAGATGAATCAAGCTGCAGGGAAAAAGCTTAGGCAAACATTCGGTGGAAATCTGAAGTTTTTTGGCATCGGTGGAGCCAAACTCAATAAAAACGTGGAAAAATTTCTCCGTGAAGCCCGTTTTCCATACGCAATTGGGTACGGATTAACTGAGACCTCCCCGCTGCTTGCCGGTGCAAATGCCGATAAAATAAAGTTTCAATCAACCGGCCCGGCCCTGAGCGGGGTTCAACTAAAAATCCACAATCCCGACCGACGTACTGGTGAGGGTGAAATCTGGGCCAAAGGGCCGAATGTGATGCTGAGATATTACAGGGAACCAGAGCTTACGCGAAAGGCCTTCAGTGAAGACGGCTGGTTCAAGACAGGAGATCTGGGTGTGTTTGACAAGGACAACTACCTTTACATCAAAGGCAGGCTAAAAAACATGATCGTTGGAGATAACGGAGAAAACATTTATCCTGAGGAAATCGAATCGGTGATCAACAATTTTAAGCATGTTACCGAGTCGATTGTGGTCAGCAAGAAAGGGAAACTCGTGGCCATGGTACATTTTAACAAGGATGAAATCACCCAGAAATATCTGGACCTAAAGGAGCAGGTGAACAATTATATGGACTGGAGACTCGAAGAGTTAAAAAATGAGCTCCATACCTACATAAACCTGAGAGTTAACCGATTTTCACGTATTCAGCATGTTATGATTCAAAAGGAACCCTTCCAGAAAACAGCCACCCATAAAATTAAAAGATTCCTTTACAACCGGGAATAATGAATGATTGGATGATTGTCCGCCATAACGCAGTGGAGGCGGGATTGAATTATTGATTGAGTGGATGATTGATTGAATGGATGATTGGATGATTGAATGATTGAATGTAAAAGAATCAGAATTGAACCAAGCTGGAGAGAAAAATGGATGATCTTTCTTCTCTCTACTTATTTGTACACCAGTTTTTCCACTTATCTTTTCTCTTATCTATACGCCTTACTTTAATTCTTACATTTAAGCATTCATACATTTATAATAAAGAATTCTCTGTAAAAAATACCTCCAGGAACGACCAGCTCTACCGGAGCCGAATCTCGGCGTATACCGGAAAATGATCGGAAGGAAAATGCAGGTTCACCGGATCACTTAGTACTCCGTACTTCAGCACTTCGGTGTCTTTTACGAAAATGTAGTCAATTCGGCGTTCGGCGGGTTCATCATAGTCGAAGCCATTGTAGGTACCTTCGGGTCCGAATGGTTGGGCCTGGCTGGCAATACGGGTATCTTTCAGCTTTTCATCAATCACTTCAATGGGCTCCTGGTCAGGAAGGGCATTCAGATCGCCCATAAGAACAATCGTTTCTCCCTGCTTGCTGATCTCATCCATTTTCTGCAGGATCAAACGTGCTGAATTGGCCCTGGCTTTTTCTCCACGGTGATCAAAGTGGGTATTGAACACCCTTAGCTTTTTGCCTGACTCTTTGTGCTCCAAAAGCACCCAGGTGCAAATTCTTTCCATAGCAGCATCCCAGCCAACTGAAGGCTCTGCAGGGGTTTCAGAGAGCCAGAAAGTTCCATGATCATGTACGGTGAATGTACCGTGTTTATAATAAACTGCGGAATACTCTCCCTTTGTTTTTCCATCGTCCCGGCCCACTCCCACATAGCTGTAGGATGCAAGCTGGCTGTCGAGATACTTCACCTGATGATCCAGTCCTTCCTGAATGCCGAAAACACCGGGTTCATAAAAGGTAATCTGACTGGTAATGATATCTCTCCGCTTATCCCAGGCATTCTCTGTAGCATTGGGATTGTCATACCTGATGTTATAAGTGATCAGTTTAACGGTTTGTCCCATAGCGATTGAAGATAACAACAGACTCAAAAGAACTGGTATCAAGTATTTTTTCATATCTGTTCGCGTTTTTATTTTATCCTTTTCTTCAGATGTTCCCATATATTAGTAGTCAGGAAACTCTCTTCCATATAATCCATCAGGGTTATCAAGCGGTTGTATGGAGTGGAAAAAGTCAGTTCATTATCTCCTACACAGGCACGGGCAGAGGGATCAAACATTCCCAGTACGCTTCTGGGATTCTCTTTATCCTTCTCCAGATAAGGATAAAGGGTAATGGTACTGCACCCTGAACCAAATGGAGAGATAACTCCTGCATTACCCACAAAATCATAGTTGGCCAGCATAAATAATCCAGACAATACATGGGGTTCAGCAAAAAAAACCACTACCTCCGGTTCATCCTCCTCTGACAGCTTGTCCCAGCGCTTAAAAACCAACCAGTGATCCCCCTTACTGAAATGAGGGAAACTTTCCAGCATCAGTTTAACGGTTTCGGGATCCCGCTTATATCGCTCTCCCTCTGTTCTTTCACTCCCACAGGAAAGATAATAGTCAAAATCGGAGCGTATTTCCTCGGTAAAACCTGCAAACCAGCGGCCACCTCCACAATTGATGTGTTGTTTTCCAAACGCACGGGAGGCCCCTTTCCTGACAGTATTAAGGTTACATATCAAACAGCGGTGATCTACGCTTTTCTGAGAAGATTCATCGTTTGAAACTTCAATATGTTCAATGTTTTTGCTGTAATAAAAAGCCAGCGGAAGTTCGGCATTCTTAAAATATTTTTGCCACAATTCTATAAAACGATCCCTTATAGCTATGTCCATGATAATTCATTCTGTTTTTTATGCGGAAAGCAAATTTAGAAAATTTTATCGTTTATCCGGTTTTTGCCTTGAGCAGATCCCTGTAACCCTCTCTGTACGCAACAAGCAGAATGAATTCCAGAACCACTGTCAGATAGCCCGCGGCACCTCCTGCCGGTGCCAGGAAAAGATGAAAGAACAAAATGTTTACCGCGACGGGCAAAAAAAGAAGCAATGCCAGGGCCACAAACCGGTTGAGCAGCAGCAATACGGCAATAATCAGCTCTGCGCCATACAGCAAGAAAATCATATAACCTGTTTGATAAAGCGCCCCGAAAAATTCGGAAGCCGGGTCGGGCAAGGTCGGCATGGGCAAAAACTGAAAAAAGCCGTTCAGGGAGAACAGCAAGATGATTGCTCCCAACAGGTATCTTAGGACTTTAATCCATGTAGATTGTTTATTCATGATATAATTCGTTTTAAATCTTTATTGTTCATAAAATAACAATTCTAAGCTGCCAAATGTTTTGCTTATTTTTATTAGGTGGTATGGTGCTTAAAAAAGGTGGTGATAAAAATACCACCACCTTTTCGTTAAGCACCCTGAATTTTTTTATTCCACCTTCGCCTTCAGTATTGGTTTGTATGTGTCGAAATAAGTGATGACCAGCAGCACCTCGAGGATAAATACAATATATCCGGGTATTCCTGCAGGAGAAAGGGTTAAATGGAATAATACAATTCCCACGGCCACCGGGGCAAACAGAGCAAGCGCCAGTGGTACGTAACGGCCAATGATAAGTAAAATACCACTGACCACCTCAACAATGCCAAGCAGAGGCCATACATAACCTGATTTCATCAGGGCTCCCATGAAGTTCACAGCAGGCTCGGGAGGCTGCGGCATGGGCAGAAAACTGAAAAAATGGTGCAGCCCGAATACCAACAGAATAACTCCCAGCACGATTCGGATGATTTTTACACCCAGTTGATTTGGTTTCATAGGCAAAAAATTTTTAATGAAACATTGGTTTTAACGAATGAAATTTGACTATCCGGTGCTGTAATTGAAACAACAGGCCGTAATAGATGTTGAATTTTATATCCGGTTATTTAGAGTCTGTCTATAATATCCGCTGGCTGCGTTACGCTCGTTTTTCATGC
>CAYNPZ010000088.1:0-14876 GCA_964399175.1 uncultured Bacteroidales bacterium
AATGGTTTTAAAGATTTCCAAAATATGTTTCTATCTATCTTTAGTTAACACTCTCCTTTTTTATTCATATCAACGGCATAAAAGGAAACCTGGGAGGTTTTTATAAGGTCTTTGGTAGAGCATATCTGTAGTTTCGGATAAGTGGGTGAGAATCTGTAGGCCTGTTCTCCGTCCACCACATACTGACCCAGTCCGACCGCTGCCACGGCAAACCCTTCATCGGGCTTCATGTGTGCCACGGGATAATAATTGTGTGACTGCGCTGTTCCGCTGATGTGGGGGTAATAATACTGATCGTACTGTGATCCAACAAGCTCCTGGAGGATCACGGCCATTTTTTCTTCCTCCATACGATGGCCGACGGCCCTGAAATAATTTCTGGCCTGGTTGGAATAGATCGATGCGTACACCAGCCTGATGGCATCCTTGAGCTGCTTTAGGCGTATTTTAAAGTCGGGATGGTCATTGGGAATGATATAGGTGTCAAAAACCCCTGAAAAGGGACGGGTTATGCTGTCTTCAAAAAGGCTTGAAGAACGCACGGCAAGCGGCTTAGTAATGTGTTTCAAAAATTTCTTCAGTCTTTTATCCAGCTCAAAGGATAATTCCGATTCCAGGAACCAGGTCTTGATTTTATCAAAATCCGTTTCATTAAAGATCTTTTCTTCCAGTTTGTTCTTTTCGAGAAAGATGTCAAATTCATCGGTGCCGATGATGGCTGTTCTGGGGGTTCTGAGGCTTATGGAAGGCAGCATTTCATTGAATTTAAAATTGTAGATCAGTGTGTTGATAAAGGCAACGCCGCGGCCTTTCCCTCCCAATGCCCCCGGAGCCAGGCTTACAATGTTGTTTTCCTCCACTATGGCATGTTCGCTGAAGTTTACTATTTTGCCCTTTTCCTGTTCATTCCGGTACAATTCCAGGGTGTTGATCAGGAAGTTCCGCATCTGCTCTGCATCGTCAAAATCGTTTACCTTTAATGGATTGATGATCTTTGCAATCTGTATTTCCCCTCGCGCCATCAGCCATAATGAAAACTGATTTTTCACTGCATGGTAAACCAGAGAATCGGCAGGTACAGTTTTCAGGTAAGATTCAAATTCCTCCATGGATTTGGCTACGGCTATCTGTCGTCCATGATTGTCGCGATAAACAAAGTGCCCAAAACCCAGGTGATAGTTGATAAAGCTTTTTAGGTCCTGCAGCAGGGTCTCAGAATTTTTATTGATAAAGTTTGCCTTTACTTCATAAGCTTTTTTTGCATTGGAAGGATCGGACGACTGCAGGATCGTGGGGAGGTTGGGCAGCTTGTCCCTGGCATATTTTACCAGGTCAAAACCTGCAATAGCATCGGAATCGTTTTTTCTTGGAAATTTGATATCCGAAATGAGAAAGAGAAAGTAATCTTTATACTTTTCAAAAAAGTTCATAGCCTCTTCATAGGAAGAAGCCAGTATGATTTTGGGCCTGGTGCGGAGTTTAAGCACCTTATAGAGATCGTCGGTATTAACATCCTCGATAAGCCGCTTGGTTTGTTCCAGGATGATCTGGTAGAGCATCGGCAGATAGCGTGAATAATATTTGATGGAATCTTCTACCAGGAGGATCACCCGGGTTAAGCCCACTTTGGTATCGTTTTCCAGGTTGACCCGGTCTTCCAGCAATTTTACCATGGAGAAGAAAACCTTGGAATCACCGTTCCATACGAAGATGTTGTCAAATACCCGCATTTCTTTTCTGTGGGAATCCACAAACTCAAGATCACTGTTGTTGTTGAGCAGGAGAAATAACGGTACATAGGGATACTTTTTCTTTAGCGTTTTGCTGATGGTCATGGGTTTTTTCTTATCTACCCCCATCATCAGGATGACCATGTCAAAATGTTTTATCTCCATTTGCCTGAGCGCATCCTCTTCGCTTGAAGCTCCCGTTACACGCGGCAGGGATGTGAGGTTGAGCTGGTGGTACTCACCAAGAATGTGATCGGTAAACCGGCCTTCCTTTTCAATGCTGAAAGCATCATACAGATTGGCGACCAGGAGGATTTCCCTGACCTTAAAAGGCATCAGATCGTGAAGCATATCCCGGTCGGCATTATAATTGTTCAAAAATTTCTGAAGCAATTGCCGGTTGTTCAGGGAAAATTTTGACGGGGAAACCCGGCTGAATGTTTTTTTCCGGCTGTCTTTTTCGCTGATGATTTCCCTGGCCTTGACGCTGTTGATGTAACCTACAATGATATTGGCCAGGTTATTGATAAGATCCCGTTCTTCTTTAAGGAAAGGACCCTCGTCAAGGGTGCTGAATTTTTTGGTGTAATAGATCTCTATTACGCCTTCCTTGTCTTCGATGGTTTCAAACGTTTGCTTTTGCACCCATTGACTTTCTGTAAAATTGGCGCTTCTGTATTCCTTGTCGTTGTATCGGATCCGGGCGGCGGTAAATTCGGGGTATTGCCATCCCTTCGGCAATATCAGGGCAATTTTTTGAAGGGTTTCCTCAATGGATTTCTGTTCCTTTATGATGCCACTGGTCTGATTGATGCAGGATAGCTCTTTAAGCCGTTCCTTGTTCTCGGCTAAAAGTTTTTCGTAATCATTATTTAAGTTGTTTTTGCTGTCTGCCATATCCTTTAGTTGTAACCCGTTTTGTTTTCATAATGAAAACGAGAGAATGAAAATAAAAGTTTTTTAGCAGAAAAACAGAATAATTATTAAAGATTTGTAACAGAGATTATGTTGCATGCCAATGGCCAGGATAATAAAAATAAAGATGTTAGGGGTGCATTTCCAATTTTTTCCAAAAAAGTAAATATATGTCATTCCTACGGAATTCCGTAAACTAGAATATCCCTTATTACCCGGGTTTACACCCGGGCCTACAAATATGTCATCCGGCAGCTGCCGGATTTCGGTTTACAGTTTGCAAAAAATGGGGAATGCACGTATAGCTTTGTCCGCGGGGAGTTATTTGTCCTCTTGATTCCTGCTGTTTTTTATCTTGTTAAGCAGATAAGCCTTAAACTCATAATCTGCCTGGTAGATTTTCATTACTTTTCGGATGGGCAGAATCTCCTTGAATTTTCTGTTGTATTTCTCAAGCAGTTCAGCTTTTTGTAATTCAAATTCAATATAATCGTCGGCCAGCTTTTCCATTTGTGCTTCCGAAAGTTCCTCTGAATGTTCCTGGTAATAGTTAAACTTCTTTTTCCAACCGGCTATGATTTGATTCTTTCTTTCCCAGTATGCATTATATACAGGCCAGAATTTTTCCGCTTCGCTGGGGGTTAATCCGATCTTTTTAGTGAAAAAACCGATCATCTCTGCTTTAATAAGATCTTCCGTGTCCTGGTCGGTGTTTTCCTGAGCGATGGATGAAAAGGAAAAAACGATCAAGGTTAGAGCAATGAAAAAGACTGATTTTATGGCAGGCTTCATATGGGTAAAATTCATCGGGTTAAAGCATAATGGTTATTTTTCATTGTTGGTTTCCTCTTGCTCTTTCTTTAGCTCCTTGATTAAAGTACCGTATTCGATGTTTTCTTCCAAAAGATAGTCAATGTATTGATCGGTTTCTTCCTTTCTGACATCTTTCTGGCTGTCTCTGAAAGCTTCGATCAGATCCTGCTCATTGGAAAATTGCCTGGTGTTTTCGGCTTCGGCAATATCTTCCTGCTTGTAGGAAGAATCCTCGTTGGGCTGATTAATCAGGTTTACTGCTAAATATGCAATTAAGGCAAATCCGGTGAAGAGGGCTGCAAGTGACAAAGCGGGTTTTAAGATCCGCAGGAATGAGCCCTTCCTTTCTTCTTCCCTGCATCGTTTCATGATGCGGTCGGGTAGTTCCTCAAAATAACCCGCCGGCACCTGAAAGGGGGGCTTGTTATTGCTTTCTTCCGGATGTATATAGTTTTTCATGGTGAATCCTCTTTCTCTTATTCATTATGACGTGCTTAAAGATGAATGGTTTAATTCTCTTTCAGATACTTTTCAATCTTTTTCACTGCATGATGGAAAGAAGCCTTTAAAGCACCTATGGAAGTATCGAGGATTTCCGACATATCCTCGTATTTCATCTCTTCGAAATATTTCATGTTAAATACCAGCCTTTGCTTTTCAGGTAATTTTAATATGGCTTTTTGCAGTTTTTTCTGGATCTGGTCGCCATTGAAATACTCATCGCTTTCCAGTTTGTTAATCAATTGGGTTTCCACGTCGAGAAAAGGCACATATTGCCTTTTTCTTTTTTGCTTGAGAAAAGTAAGCGATTCATTGGTGGCTATACGATACAGCCATGTGTATAATTTGGAATCTTCCCGAAAATGATCCAACCCCTTCCAGACTTTTATGAAGGTGTTTTGTAGGATGTCATCCGAATCATCATGGATGATTACAATTTTTCTAATATGCCAGTAGAGCCTTCCCTGATATTTTGCAATGATCTTTTTAAAAGCGAATTCTTTAAAATCCTGCTCACGGAACATCTCGAGAAGTTCCTTATCCGTGTATTCCGACATACCAATTTGTGAAATTCAGTAAAAAAACCGGGATTTATAGATTTTGCATGATACAATGCAGTTATTCCTTAACAATGAATCCTTCTGGATTTTAAACCCGTACCTTTTTTGTTTATAATTATAGTCAAGTTAAATTGGCCTGTAAAAGTACGATTTTCATTGGAATAACGAAAATCCGTAAGCATTTTTCATGGCACAATTTTATTTGTTCTCCAATGATAAGCGCATCCAAAAGAAAAACCATTATTTTTGTATGTTTCGGTCCAATCAATTAAAAACGGTTATTTGATGGCATTAAGATGTGGTATAGTGGGATTGCCCAATGTAGGAAAATCTACTTTATTTAACAGCCTTTCCAGGGCAAAAGCGGATTCAGCAAACTATCCTTTTTGTACCATTGACCCCAATGTAGGAACCATAATGGTACCTGAAGAAAGGCTTTATAAAATTGCGGAACTGGTCAAGCCTGAAAAAGTTGTGCCTACAACCATAGAATTTGTTGATATTGCCGGGCTGGTTAAAGGTGCCAGCAAAGGGGAGGGGCTTGGAAATCAGTTTCTGGCTAATATACGCGAAACCGACGCCATTATTCATATTCTGAGGTGTTTTGATGATGATAATGTGGCCCATGTGGATGCTGCAGTGGATCCGGTCCGCGACAAGGAGGTGGTGGATATCGAGCTTCAGCTAAAAGATCTGGAAACGGTGCAAAACCGAATGCAGAAAATTGATAAACAGGCAAAGTCAGGCGATAAGGAAGCCAGGAAGCTAATGACATTGCTGGAGAAGCATGAGAACCATCTTTCGCAGGGAAAACCGGTAAGAGATCTCCACCTGACCAGGGAAGAAAAGCAGATGGTTCGGGATCTCCATCTTTTAACCGATAAACCAGTCCTTTATGTATGCAACGTAGATGAAGCCTCAGCGGTAGAAGGCAATCGTTATGTGGAGCAGGTAAAACAGGCGGTTGCAGGGGAAGAAGCTGAAGTCCTTGTCATAGCAGCTTCAGTGGAAGCAGAGATTGCTGAGCTGGATACCGAAGAGGAACGGCAGATGTTTCTGGAAGATTTCGGTTTAAAAGAATCCGGTTTGAATAAACTGATTCATGCAGCTTACAGGTTGCTGCACCTGGAGACTTTTTTTACCATCGGCCCTAAAGAGGTGCGGGCCTGGACGGTAAAATCCGGAACTCCTGCCCCTGTGGCCGGCGGTATCATCCATTCCGATTTTCAGCGGGGTTTTATTAAAGCTGAAGTGATCAAATATCCGGATTTTATAGAACATGGATCTGAAGCGGCCTGCCGTGAGGCAGGAAAGATTTCCCTGGAAGGAAAAGACTATATTGTAAATGATGGCGACATCATTACCTTTAAATTTAATGTATAATGGCCTGGTTTTATTTACTAATAGCCGGAATTTTTGAGATCGCCTGGGCGGTAGGAATGAAGTTCACACAGGGTTTTTCAAGACTGTGGCCGTCTGTAGGAGTTATAGTCATTATGGTGCTTAGTGTTTATTTTTTATCTCTGGCCACAAAGTCGATCCCTGTGGGTACTGCCTACGCCGTCTGGACCGGGATTGGAATTGCCGGCACCTCTCTTTTAGGTATGCTGCTGTTTGATGAATCCACAAGCATTGTCCGGATTCTTTTGATATTAATGATCCTGATTGCAATAGTAGGTTTAAAGCTTATTTCAAAGTAAACAGGAGGTATATTTTTTTCTGAAAGTGATAAAAATATTTTTCACTAATTGGAATAATATAATTTTATATTATACATTTGTATGTTAATTATTTCTTTTATATCAAATTTTAAGTTTTATGAACATTTATGTTGGAAACCTGGATTACAATCTACAGGAAAGCGAATTAGAAGGCGTCTTCAGTGAGTATGGAGAAGTTGCTTCAGTGAAAATCATCAAGGATAAGTACACCGGCAAGGCAAAAGGATTTGGCTTTGTTGAAATGCCCGACGATGAAGCGGCCAATACGGCAATTGAGGAGTTAAACGGCACCGAGTTAAACGGCCGCCAGATGAAGGTAAATAAAGCAAGACCCCGCCGGGAAAATCCCAATCGTTAGTACCCGTTATTGAGGGTTAAGCTTGAATAGGTCTGGCTTTAGAGCAAGAATATAACCAGCACCATGAATAAAGAAATGTAATGTGTGCTGGTTTATTTTTTATGTATGGATTTTATTGCAACCGGAAATAGTAGGTGATGGTTCCTTTCTGATAAGCCGGAGCATCGGGTTTGCGGTCGAATTTGGCCTTTAGCGCTGCTTTTTTAGCAGCTTTCCGAAGTTTGGCGTCTAGCGTAGTTGAGCCTTTTGCCCCGGCGGTTGCTTTTGTAACGTTGCCCTGTTTATCCACGGTAATTTCCACTACCACCTTACCTTCAACCTGGTAATTATAGTCAGGTTTGGGCAGCGATTCAGGATTACGGCCCTGAAGGCTGAAATCGATACCTCCCATGCCTTTGCTGTCGACGTTCGCGTAGTTATCGGATTCGGGTGATCCGGTTTCTCTGCCCTGATTGCCTTCACCCTGGGTTTCACCTTCGCTTTCGCCGCTTTCTGTGTCACTTCTCCCCGGATAAAGGGCCCTTTCGTTTACCTGGCGTTCAGGCTGTGCTTCTTCCTGCTGCTCTTGTGGTTGTTGGGTTTCCTGTTGCTGCTGTTGCCGGGTTTCTTCGGGTTGTTCTTCCTGTTCCTGTTGCTGGCTTTCCTTTTGCTTTTGGTCCATGGAAGGAGCATCCTGAAAGTCCTGCGTGGCTACCTCCTGATCCTGCTGATTCGAGGTTTCCTGCTGCTGAACCTGTGTCTCTTGTCTTTCAGGTTGTTGTATTTGTTGCTGTTGGGTTTGCCGCGTTTGCTGTTGCGCTGCAGCTTCCCTCACAACCCTTTGCTGCAGTTCTTCAGCTCCGGAAGCGTCGGGCATGTTCCCAAAATTGATCATAATGCCTTGCTCCCCGGGCAATGGGGGTGTGGTGGAAAATTTAAAAAGTACAAACATGAGCACCACAATACCGTGAAAGATCAAGGTACCCACTATGCCTTTCTTATGTTCCCTGAAAAATTCCAGCATCTCTTATATTGCTTATTCCGCCGTTGTGGCCAGAATCAGTTTCCACTCATTCCGGTTCGCTATGTTCATTACCCTTACCACCTCTTCGATCGGAACCCTTCTGTCAGTGTTCAGTGAGATGGTGGGTTGTTCAATATCTTTTTGACTAAATCTTTGTTGTAAAACGGTTTCAATCTGTGAAAATTGTACCTGTTGCGCTCCTACATAATATTCCATATCCCTGGTAATGGAAACAGTTTCTATCGGAGAAGCGGGTGTCTGGTTTGAGCTTCTTGGCAGAAGCAGGTTCAGAGCATTGGGATTGACCAGGGTTGAAGTGACCATAAAGAATATAAGCAGCAGGAAGACGATGTCAGTCATTCCCGCCATGCTCCAGGTTGTGCTGATCTTATTTCTTGGTTTCAGATCCATAATGCAATTGCGTTAGTCATTCCACCGGTTCATTCAGTAAATCCATAAATTCTGTGGTATTGGCCTCAAGCTGATAAACCACCTTTTCTACCTTTGTTACCAATACGTTATATGCCAGATAGGAGATGATCCCTACCATCAAACCGGCTACCGTAGTGACCATGGCGGTGTATATTCCGCTCGACAGCAAGGTAATGTCAATGTTGCTGCCAGCATTGGCCATGTCATAAAAAGCCCGGATCATACCCATTACCGTTCCCAGGAATCCGATCATAGGTGCGGCTCCTGCTGCGGTGGCCAGAGTAGGTAGTCCTTTTTCGAGCTTGGAGATTTCCAGCTTTCCTACGTTTTCAATGGCCGTATTAATATCGTTCAGTGGTCTTCCTATTCGCTGTATGCCTTTCTCTATCATGCGCGCGACCGGATTATCAAGCGTCTGGCATAGCGTTAGGGCCGATTCCACCTTATCATCGTGTATGTAATCCTTGATCTTGTTCATGAAGTTGGTGTCCGTCCTGGCCGCGTTGGTGATGGCGAAATATCGCTCAACAAAAATATAAATGGCGATGATGGATAAAATGACAATGGGAAGCATGATCCAGCCCCCTTTAAGAGCAAGTTCCCAGAAGGAAAGGGTGACTTCGCCGGGAGCTTCTCCCTGAGCGGCATTGGACAGCGTATCCTGAGCCTGGACCTGTAAAAACATGAAAAGATGGGTCATACGTATTCCTTTTTAATTTTTGGGGACAAAAATAAAAAACTAATTCTTCTTCTTTTTTCCTTTTTTGTTTTTTAGTGATAATTTTTCCGCGATATCTTTAAAAAGCTCTCTAAAGCTGTTGAATTCCTCTCTATAGAAAAGCCCGGCACCCTGGATATACCGGGTTTCCTCATAAATCAAACGGTCGCTGTTTCTGTTGAAGAATTTTAATCTGAGTTTTCCATTGGGTGTAAGTTTCCAGTCCACCCTAAAATCGCCGACAAATTCACTCGATTGCTGATATTTGTTTGCCGTACCCACATTTCCGTTGATGATCAGCCGGTCATTGAGCAACTGAGTGGAAAGGGCCACTTCTACCTCATCTTTGGATATTTCATCGCCCGGCTGATAATTGATACCGATGTCCAGATCTGATGAGATCTGTGACAGCCAGTGGCTTAATTGGTTCGAGAGCAGCTCACTGGTGGTAAAGGCCATGCTTGTAGCCCCCATGTCGAAAGTTTCAGACTGCCCTGCCATATATTGTTGTGATGGCATGAAAGTATTCAGGACCAAGAGGGAAAGAAATTGTTTGTTCATTGCTTCCCTGGTGTTTATGGCGCCTTTAACCCGTGCAACTGTACTTTCATCTGCTGTGGGGAGGTCGATCTCAAAGTTGATGTTGGGATTAACCAGTTTGTCGGTTAGGTGAATCTTACAATCCACAGGAATTCGCTTATTGTAATACTGTGTAGTATCCATTAACAAGTTATTCAAAGAAGTACGCAAGCTGTAAACAGCCGTAATGTCAATATTTGCATCCTTTGGTTCGCCGTTCCATACAATCTGGCTTCCCTGCTGGATTTTAAATTTCTTATTGATCACATTCTGAAGTGAAAACAGGTAAGTTCCGTCTTCAATGGTGTAGTCACCAAATATTCTGAAATTGCCGTTGTTATTCACCTGCATGTTTAGATTTCCGCGTCCCCGGGCTTCGATGATATCACGGAAATCCGGATCAAAGATCAGCCTTGTCTTCGCCTGGGGGGTTACTTCCAGGTCAAAGTTCAGGTCAATGTTCGATAAATTATTGTCAAATGACTGTTGTTCTGTTTCCTTAACTTTCTCCTGTTTTCCATTGACAAAGGTGATAAAACGGGTTTTTTCATTTGTTCCGCTTTGACCAATGGGCAGGTTGATCAGGGTTTTGTTTTCGGTTTGTAATGAAGCGTCAATGCTCAGGTTTTTGGTTTGCGTATTTCCCTGGATGCTTACAGGGCCTGAAGTAAAAGCTCTTCCGTAATAAATGTCGTTGTCAAATCCAGTGGTTTTGAGCGATTTTAACTGATTGGCATTGATATTAAAATTATAATCAATGTTTCTGAAGGAGTGAAAATGAATATTTCCATTAACATCAGCCTGGTTGCCCGCTTCATCGGTCACGCTTACATTATTGAAATTGATCTGGTTGTCCGTAACATCCATTTTGGAGGTGAAGTTGTAGCGGGTTTTGAGATAATCAATGAGAAACGAAGTCTTGTGAGATAAAAGTCTCCCGTTAAATGTTGGATTATTCAGCGTTCCCGATAATTTTAAATATCCGCTGAGCGCACCGTTAAAATCAGAGAAGGATTTCTGAAGTATGGGATTCAGAATGGCCATTCTGATTTTATCAAGGTTGATGTCGAACTGTAAGCTTTGATTGGATGGCGAATATTCTCCATTAATATCAAGTGTTTTAAGCTCGCCCCTTCGGCTTAATATGCTCAGCCCAATCTCTTTCTTATTATTGATCCATTTGCTGGTGATTTGAGTGTTTCCGATTCTGTTGTTGTTGATCATCAGTGTATCCATGGAAAGATCGGAATGGAAAGTAGGTTCTTTGTATAGATTGGCAAATTTGGCTTTCCCGTTTATGGTGCCGTCAAATTGAAGGTTCCCTTTCGGAAAGAACAAGTTTATATAATCCAGATGGATGTTTGAGAAATCCATTTCCAGTGTATCCCGGGGATCCTTGGTTATTTTGCCATTGACGGCCATGCGCTGATCTTTGTGATATAAGCTAATATCATTGAAGGTTATACTGGTGGTGTCAAAAGTTACAGAGCTTTGTGCAAGCTTCCACTGATTTTTCTGTATTTCTATATTGCTGGGCAGGAAATAGAGGGTACTCCTTATGTTGTTTGTTACTTTGGAACGATCCATGTTCACGAGCGCGATGATCTCACCTTTCGAGTCTTTGCTCTGGGGGTCATCCCAATTGATGATAAATTTTGATTTGTTATTGCCGGTTAATGATTTCAGCTTAAAATTATGAAAGTGACTGGTTTCTCTTCCGGTCAGGGTTTTCAGTTCATTGAATCTGAATACAAGAGAAAATATGCTGTCCTGAGAGCGGCTCACCATACTAAGATCCTGAAAATTATAATTGTTATAGTAGAAGTTTTTGCTGTCAGCAGTTAGCCTGAAAGTTTTATTATTACCGTTATACCTGAGTTTTACCTGGCTACTGTCATGAATACGCATATAGGGGAAGAAGATATCGGTAATCTGATGCGTATTGTTCAGGTTAACACTCAATTCAAAGTCATTGTTTGCTTTTACTGCAGCGGTATCTTCTTTTTTATCGGCAAAAACAGGCAGATAAGAGAAAGCCATGTTTTTAAGCGACTGGTACACGTTGGTGGATTTATACTGACCTACCAGTTCTGCATGGATGTAGTCGGAGGTCAGTTTCACCCGGTGGGTGTCGTGCCTGTGCTCCGCATCTATCTGAAGATTCTCGAAATTCAGCCTCTTATTGTGTCTGATTAGTTCTCCCTGCTCCATGGTGATGATCCCGCTGGCGTTGTCCAGATTGTCTCCCCTGAAATTTGAGGTAAGATGAAAGGAGAGCCGTGCAGTAGTATCATTTTCAACCAGGTTCAGCTTGTTTAGTTTGGCTTTTTCCAGGTGGGCGCTGAAATCGAAGGCGGGTACATCGCTGGTGAAATCTATTCCTCCCTGGAAATCAAATTTAACGTTTGGATCTGAAATGGAGAGCGCACCGTCGTACATTTTATCGGTCATAAAGCCGTTAATCTGAATGTTTTTGTAATTGTACCGGTTGACCTCCAGCTTTTTTATCTCTCCGATGGTTTGGGCCTGGAAGCCCTTGTCGGGATAGATGGAGCCCTGCACCTGAATGTCCATGCTCAGGTTGCCAAAATGCTCCTCTGATTCAATCATTCCGCCTATATCGAAATCCCGCGTCTTCAGATTGCCTTCAAGCGCCAGACCCTGGGTTTGCTTGGGACGAATCAACAAATCCGTAGAGAATTTGCCCAACTGGGTATTGAATTTTCCGTAGGCAACAAAATCATCGATAAATCCTGTGAAATTGCCCCTGTATTCAATTCTGCCCATATTCCTGAAATTCTCAGGCAATGCAATGTTTTGCCGTTTATCCAGAAAACTGTTAATAAGCCCAAGATCTTCTATCCCTGTATACAGCCGGTTGACATCTATATACATAAAGGTTCTGGGTACGTCGGGGAGTCCGGTTAAACTGAAGTCTGTAAGCACTTCGCTCTGCCTGCCGGTAGCAAGATACACACTGTCCCCCTTTAGATTGTCCACGGTACCTTTTATATCTCCCGAAATCACAAAATTCTGGTCGGGAATTCCCTGAAAGGTTTTTGAAAAATAGGCCAGGTCATTGAAAGTAATGTTTGATTGTCCGATATTTATAGCTAACCTGAGATCGGTTAGGGGATTTTTGAAATTTTTATAATGATTGTGATGAAGTACGATCGAATCGGTTTGAAGGTATGAATGGGGTGTGCGGAGCGTAAGGTCGTTCAGCCTTAGCTTTTTTTTATTCAATCTGATTTTTGATTCAAGATCCAGGACTTCCAATCCGCTTTTTTCTTTGAAAGCAAGATTTTGAAAATCAACGTGAATTTTACCGCTGTCCACATTCAGATTTTGGGCTTTAACATTAAAATCATCAAGTTTAAGATGATTGTAATCTACTCCGTAACCTGTTTTTTGCGGCTGATTGGTGTGATAGGTTACCAGGGAATTGTTGATCTCCATATTGTTGCACTTGATGTGCATTTTGGGCTTGGTGGTATCTTTTCTTCTGAGGGCCTCGATTAAAAACCGGATGTTGATGTTTTTTGCCGTGTCATTCCTGATATGAATGTTGGCGCTATCCATCGAGAGTTTTTTGAAATAAAGCTCCCTCTCGTTCAGGTCCAGGAAGCGGAGGTGGCCGGTTACTCTTTTTGAATGGATCAGGCTGTCGCCGCTCTGATCTTCCAGGTAGACATCCTCAAGCACGACCTTGTTGAAAAGCGTATAATACGCTGATTTAATTTCGAGACGGGCATCCAGCTTTTTGGAAAACCTGTCGGAAAGCTGATGCACTATATAGTTCTGGACATTTTGATTTTTTACGAGAAAATAGCCGGTAGCAGGCAGGATCAAAATAACCAGAAACAATACCAGCAATATTTTGTATATTTTTTTGATAGCTTTGCCGTTTGAATTCTTAGTAATAACAACGCAAATAAACAAAAAATAGTTTTAGATTAAATGCATAAACCGTACCAATAATGGGTGTAACGATATTGGGGATAGAATCTTCGTGCGATGATACATCTGCGGCTATATTGAAGGATACTTACATCTATTCCAACGTGATCTCCGGGCAGGAGGTGCACAAAAATTTCGGGGGCGTTGTGCCGGAACTGGCTTCCAGGGCCCACCAGCAACACATCATTCCCGTGGTGGACCAGGCATTGAAGAAAGCTGATGTTGAGAAGGATCAGTTAGATGCGGTAGCCTTTACCCAAGGGCCCGGACTGCTGGGTTCGCTGATGGTGGGTGCTTCTTTTTCCAAGGCCTTTGCCCTGTCTCAGAATATCCCGCTGATTGGTGTCAATCATTTGCAGGGTCATATCCTGTCTCATTTTATAAAAGATCCCGGTGAGAAGCAGCATTCCGAGCCCGCTTTCCCGTTTTTATGCCTGCTTGTTAGTGGTGGCCATACGCAGCTTACCGTTGTACGGGATTACCTGGATATGGAAGTGATTGGTGAGACCATTGACGATGCTGCCGGCGAGGCCTTTGATAAATGCGGAAAGATTATGAACCTTCCCTATCCGGCAGGGCCCATCATTGATAAAAACGCAAAAGAAGGAGATGCTCATGCCTATGAGTTTACCCGCCCCAACATCAGTGATCTGAATTATAGTTTTAGCGGGTTGAAGACGGCTTTTCTCTATTTTCTCCGGGATCAGATAAAGCAGAATGAAAATGTCATTCAGGATCATTTCAGTGATCTGTGTGCCTCTCTTCAGTACAACATTGTGGATATACTGATGGAGAAGCTTGTTCAGGCTTCTGAACAAACAGGCATCAGTGAGATTGCCATAGCCGGAGGAGTCGCTGCCAATTCAGGGTTAAAGCAAGCAGTCAATGATGCAGCCGGCAAATATGGGTGGAATGTATACATTCCCCGTTTTGAATATACCATGGACAATGCTGCCATGATTGCCATGGTGGGCCATTATAAGTACCTGAAAGGAGATTTTGAAGGTATGGATGCCATACCGCAGGCTCGGTTGAAATACTGACTACCGGTCGGAGCGATTCGAGGGGTCTGAGCGGTGATACCGCTAATGCTAAAACCTGGCATATGAATGCCGAATCATTTATGAATTTTCTGAAGGGGCGTACTCTCCCCCGCCTCCCTTCAAAAGGGAGGAGCTCAGTCTGGTAGAATTGTCAAAGGCTTTCCTGTAATTGCCGAAGAAAAAATTTATAAAGCCAGATGCAGCATACCTATAAGTCTTCTACGGACCGGCTCCCCTCCCTTGGTCAAGGGAGAGCCTGTCCCGCCGGTTTTAGGCGGGAGGTTGGGAGAGAGTACGCCCCCTGAAGCTACAACTGCCAAACCCGGAAGCCATATGATAAAATTATTACGAAAAACAGGGCCAAATCTAAATTTCACTGTCTATGGTCTGTCAGATGAATGGGGAATTATTCAGAGTTTTCTGAAGGGGCGTACTCTTCCCCGCCTCCCTTCAAAAGGGAGAGCCTGTCCCGCTCAACGGGAAGCTCAGTCTGGTAGAATTGTCAAAGGCTTTCCTGTAATTGCCGAAGAAAAAATTTATAAA
>CAYNPZ010000089.1:0-14869 GCA_964399175.1 uncultured Bacteroidales bacterium
TCTCACCGGGCACATTGGGAGTCTTCCCGGCAACATTGGGCATCATCCAGGTAAGACAGGGAGTGTAACCGGTAAAATCGGATGTCACCCGGGTAAGATTGGGAGTCACTTCGGTGAGACAGGGAATGATCGGGGTAAGATTGGGAATCTCTCCGGTAAGATAGTGAATCATCCGGGTAAGGTTGGGAGTCACTTCGGTGAGATAGTGAACCATCCGGGTAAGGTTGGGAGTCACTTCGGTGAGATAGTGAACCATCCGGATAAGATTGGGAATCTCTCCGGTGAGATAGGGGATGATCCGGGTAAGATTGAGGGTATCTTTTGTGAAATTGTGACTCTGCCCGACATGAAAGGCTCAAAATGTTTTCAAATCAAATCCTTCCGGGTTCATCACGGTAATGTTCTCGCCGGATTGTGTCAACACCAGAAGACCATGCTTTTCTGCCAGGTTGTAGCTGTCCGTAGGAACGCTCATGCCCGCAACCGCTCCCAGGATGGTTTTGTCGGCATATTCATGGAACAATGGCCTGAATTTGGGAAGCCTTCGTTCAATAAAATCTGTAACGTCATCCGGGTGAAGTTTGTATTTTACTTCAATGACAATGACGTATCTACTGTTATGAAGAACAATATCAAATTCGCCCTGCAGTTTTTTTGATCTCCTTTCCAGATGATCTACCTCTTTATATTCAATGCCGAAAATCGAGTTTCGGGCTTCCAGCCCTCTTTTAAAGAATTCCTCGGCCACATCTTTGCTGTTTTCCGAGACATTGCCGTAAAGTTTTGCCAGCTTATCAATTTTGCGGTCGGTCTCCTGCATCTTTTTTTCCGTTTCCTTAAACATCTTATCGGTTTCCCGGAACATTTTCCAGACCTCATTAAATGAAACCGGCTCCCCGTATTCGGATAAGGGTTCGTTGGTATTTTCCTGATCTTCTTTGCTCATATTCTCTTCTATTTATCAGTTCGGTATAAAAAGCTAAATATTGGCTAATAAGGCGCCTTTTTAAACCAGACTCATTTAGACAAAGCTAAAGAATGTTTCTTATATTTTCAGGATAATAAACGAAAATCGGTTTATATAAACCGGTGCCGTCGCTACGCGACTTTACGCCCCTGCCAATACGACTGAAACTTGTTCGGATTTGTGACGGATGACGAACGAATGACAATTGAATGACCCATCTCTTTTCCTCTGCATCCTATGGCTTTCCTTATTGCTTGCCAACTGATTTCTGCCAATTGCCAACTGAATAAGAACGCCCACTTTTTACTATGGGTTTATGTGTTGATCCCCTTAAACGTAAACAGCGATTCCCTGTAATCCTGTATTGGGGCGCAGCTGCACATCAGATGGCGGTCGCCGTATCCGTCGTCTATTCGGCTAACTGCCGGCCAGAACTTGTTGTCTTCAATCCATTTCAGCGGATAGGCAGCTTTATGCCGGCTGTAAGGCCTGTCCCACTCATCGGATGTGACTACCTCCCCCGTATGGGGCGAATTCTTCAGCACGTTGTTCTCCGGGTCGGCTTTGCCATCTTTGATTTCCATGATCTCATCATAAATCGATAACATGGCTTCGATGAAACGGTCCAGCTCTTCCTTTGATTCGCTCTCCGTGGGTTCTACCATAAGTGTGCCGTGAACCGGGAACGAAAGGGTAGGAGCGTGGAAGCCGTAATCCATGAGTCGCTTGGCTATATCGGCTTCAATGACGTTGGCCATACTCTTGAACTGCCTGCATTCCAGTATACCTTCATGTCCTACCATACCTGTTTCTCCCGAGTATACAACGCCATAGGTATCCTTTAATGATGAAATTATATAGTTGGCGCTCAATATTGAGGTTTCTGCAACCTTCTTCAGTCCTTCCGCACCCAGCATTTTTATAAAACCATACGATACGGGCAATATGCTAGGGCTTCCGAAGGGAGAGGCAGCAACCGGACCGATGCCTTTTTCACCCCCTGTTTCAAAGAACGGATGTTTGGGCAGATAGGGTGCCAGCTTTTCCACAGCGCCCACAGGGCCCATTCCCGGGCCTCCGCCGCCATGCGGAATGGCGAATGTTTTATGAAGATTCAGGTGTCCCACATCGGCGCCGGTGACTACCGGATTGGTCAGTCCCAGCTGAGCGTTCAGGTTGGCACCGTCAAAGTAAACCAGCCCGCCGTTCTGATGAATGATGTCATTCATTTCCTGTATGCGACTTTCAAACACACCGTGCGTGGATGGGTAGGTGACCATAAAGGCCGACAGATTGTCGCTGTTCTCCTCAGCCTTCTTTCTCAGATCTTCAATGTCGATGTTGCCGTGTTTGTCGCATTCCACCACAACCACCTTCATTCCTGCCATCACTCCGCTGGCCGGATTGGTGCCGTGTGCGGATGAGGGAACCAGAACAACATTTCTGTGTGATTCCCCGTGGTCGATGTGGTAAGCACGGATGGTCATCAGACCGGTGATCTCACCGGCAGCACCGGAATTCGGCTGCAAGGTGAAGGCATGAAAGCCTGTGATTGATTTCAGTTGTTCTTCCAAACCTTCAATGAGCTCAAGATATCCCTGAACCTGGTCTTTGGGTACATATGGATGTATACCTGTGAATTCGGGCCAGCTCAGTGAAAACAGCTCGGAAGCGGCATTTAGCTTCATGGTACAGCTTCCTAGCGGTATCATGGAATGGGCGAGGGAGTAATCCTTCCTTTCCAGCTTTTTTATGTAGCGCATCATTTCAGTTTCGGAATGATAGCGGTTGAAAAGATCTCTGGTCAGAATCTCACTATTCCGGCTGAATTTTTTGTCGAAATAAATCTTCTCCGGAATTTCGTTGACCTCCTCATGCTTTTTGCCATTGGCTTCGGCAAAGATTTTAAGGATCAGGTTGACATCATCGACCATGGTTTTTTCATCCAGGCTGATGCCTACGGTCTGATCGTCCATATAACGGAAGTTTGCTTCATTATCCAGAGCGATCTTTTTCAGATCCTCAGTCTTCACTGATTCAGGAAGCCGGATTTTCAGCGTGTCGAAGAAGTCTTTGTTTTCCTGCGTATAGCCCAGTTTCTTCAGCTCGTCACTAAGCAAACCAGCGGCAGAGTGAATGTGTGTGGCAATGCGTTTTAATCCGTCCGGTCCGTGATAAACTGCATACATGCTGGCCATGGATGCAAGAAGTGCCTGGGCCGTACAAATGTTGGATGTGGCCCTTTCACGCTTAATGTGCTGTTCCCTTACCTGGAGGGCCATTCTGGTGGCATATTTCCCGGTGGCATCTTTCGATACTCCGATGATCCTTCCGGGAATCTTTCTCTTGTAATCGCTTCTTGTGGCAAAATAGGCGGCATGGGGACCTCCGTAGCCCAATGGTATGCCAAAGCGCTGGGTGGAGCCGAATACCACATCGGCATCCCAGTCGCCGGGCGGTGTAACCAGTGCCAGACTCATGATATCTGCGGCAATGGCTACGAGCGTGCCGTTCTCATGAGCTTTATCAATAAAGTTTTTGTAGTCTTTAAGTTTTCCATCGCCGGTGGGGTACTGTGCCATGGCGCCAAAGGTCTTTTCGGAGAATTCGGCTTCGTCATATTTCCCGAATTGAAGCTCTATTCCAAGAGGTTCAGCCCGTGTTTTAAGCGCCTCGATGGTTTGAGGAAACATGTTCTCATCCACAAAAAATACGTTGGCCCCTTTTTTGGCTGCTGAACGGGAACGCAGGTTCATCATCATGATCATGGCTTCCACGGCGGCCGTGGCTTCGTCAAGCAGGGATGCATTGGCCAGTTCCATGCCGGTCAGTTCCATAACCACCGACTGGAAATTGAGCAGCGCTTCCAGCCTTCCCTGGGCTATTTCAGCCTGATAGGGCGTATAGGGGTTGTACCATCCGGGATTTTCCAGTATATTTCTCTGGATTACCGCCGGAGTTATGGTATCATAATACCCCAGGCCGATAAAGGACCGGTAAAGCTTGTTTTTCGAGGCTATTTCGCGTATATGCTGAAAATATTCGTATTCGCTCAAAGGCTCATCCAGTTCAATCGGCTTATCGAGCTGAATGGATTTGGGTATGGTTTGATCAATCAGCTCATCAATCGAATTAAACCCCAATTTTTCGAGCATTTTGCTTATGTCCTTGTCTCTGGGTCCGTTGTGACGGTCAATGAATCGTTCTAATGGCATAGCTATAGGTTTTATAGAGTTTTTAACAACAAATTTGGACGGATAAAATTATACATAACATATATAAATTAAAACCAAATTTGTCATGGGTTTTTATTTCTCTGTTTTAAAACAAACAATTATATAAAGTTGTTTAATCACCATGCTATTATGCTAACATAGGGTTTTGGGTCTTTTCTTCCTTTATAGTAGTGGGTTCCCCGTGGCCCGGATAGACGGTTGTGTTGTCATCCAGTGCAAAAAGCTTGCTTTTGATGTTATTGAGCAGGGTGGAATGATCACCGCCCATCAGGTCGGTTCGCCCGATTCCCCTTCGGAAGAGCACATCCCCGGCGAATATGATTTGTGCTTCCTTGTTGTAAAGGCCGATGCTTCCTTGTGAATGACCGGGCAAATGCAGGATGTCAAAGGCCGTGTTTCCAAAAATGATCTGCTCGCCTTCTTTAATAAAAATCTCAGGATCACGGGGCTGATCAATTTCAATACCTATCATTTCACCAAAATCCTTGCTTCTTCTTAATATTTCGAGATCATCCTTATGCATGACGGCTTCTATATTGTAATGGTCCCTTAAAAAGTTGGTTCCCAGGATATGGTCGACATGGCCATGACTGTGGACGATAAACTCGGGCACGAGACTGTTGTTCGCGATAAAATCGGTTAATTCTTCCTGTTCTTCGGCAAAGTAACAACCCGGATCAAGGATGATGCAACTGTTGGTTTCATCGTAAATCAAATAGGTGTTTTCCTGAAAGGGATTGAAAGCATAGGTTTTAACTTGGATCATATAATTGAATTTTAGTTGTTTTCATCGGAATCTTTTCCTCTGATAAGGGGTACAAAAATGAAGCTTCCGTGCTTATGTTTTTCTATGTCGTTCTCACCGGTTTTTTCAACTACCGTCATGTCCTGTCCGAGCTGTGAACCCAGCGGAACCACCATTTTGCCTCCCACCTTTAGCTGGTCAATGAGTTCCTGGGGGATTTTACTTGCACCTGCGGTGACCAGGATTTTATCATACGGAGCATAGTTGGGCTGCCCTTTATATCCGTCGCCGTAAAAAAGGTAAGGCTGGTAACCCATTTCATCAAGGTTCTTTTTGGCCTTCAGGTAAAGGTCCCTGTAGCGTTCTACTGAATAAACCTTTGCTCCCATCTCCAGCAGGATGGCCGTTTGATAACCTGATCCCGTTCCTATTTCAAGCACTTTTTCATGCTTCTGAAGGTCCAAAAGCTCCGTCTGAAAGGCTACGGTAAAAGGTTGAGATATGGTTTGCCCCTTAGCAATCGGAAATGCCTGATCCTTATACGCAAACTGCTCAAAGCCGCTTTCCATAAAATAATGACGCGGTACCTTTTCTATGGCCTCAAGTACCCGTTCATCCTTGATTCCCTTCTTTCTCAGGCTACGGACCAGTTTTAGTCTTTGTCCTTTATGTTTGTATGAATCAGTCATTTATTTTTTGATATTTTGTTTGACAAATATAAAATGAACTTTGTTCTATTAAAACGTTCATTAAAGATTTTAATTCCGGGTTATCAGGTAAGGGAATAAAAATATTCAGTTTGTGTATATACAATCAACTTTTAACCCGTAATATTGAACAATAAACTGGACTCAGAATTTCATTTTCCAATTTATCAACAACATAAGTTGATAAATTAGTATAATAACCCATATATGAATTAAAAAAATACTTTATGTTTGTGAAAAACGCTTATGAGAGTAGGTTACATTGGTAACAGTGCCTTATCCGGCCAGATTGCCGCTGCTTTGCAGCAAACGGACCACACAGTTACAGGTACGTATCATTCGTCTAAAAGTGAAGCTGCAAATGGGCGGAAAGAATACCAGAGCGCTGAATCGTTGATTAATTCAGCGGATTTGGTATATATTGCGAATGACGACCTTCCTTTATTCGAAATAAGTAAGATAGCCATCAAGGAATCCAGGCATCTCTATATTGAATCTCCGTTCCTTCTGGGTCATGAATTTCTTAACCATTTATATCATCTGGCATATGAGTCCAAATCCGTAATCTGGCTAGCCCAGAAATTGCGGGCTCATCCGGTTTACGCCCTGGTCAGCTCTCAGTTGAATCCTGTGTATTTCAGTTTCCGGATGGATTTTCCTTCATCCTTGCCTTCATATGATCATTTGAGAAACAGTTTGTTTGACATCATCTCGATAATCTGGGATTCCTTGCACAGGGACCTCAGGAAAAAGAGTTACCTGCCGTTGGAGTATGATACCCCTTATCCCGGGGCTTTCCTTTTTGATTTGGATTTTGACAACGGATCCCGGGGATCCATTCTGTTCAATCACCTTGCAGATGAGGCGTATTTTCAGGCCGAAGCCATCCGGAAGTCAAAGCGATTTCTGCTGGATTTTACAGGTTCGGAACTGATGGTATATGATGAGGAAGAGGGCCCTGAATGGATATCCCCCGATGAGCCCGAATCGGATGCCGACTTGATTGCTGAAGATTTTCGGAATTTTGTAAAGGGTTTGGACGAAAACCAACTCCCGCTAACCGTCAATGAGGACAATCAGAAAATCCTCAGCCTGACCCATTCCCTGTTGAATGAAATGTATCTTAAAAATGCAGTTATTGGGATGAATCCGGCAGAATGAATTTTTCAATGGGTTTATAGACAGGTCCGCTTTGCTTCAGAATGCTTTCATAAAATATGACCTCATTGATCTTCACTTCCTGAAAGTCTTCGTTTTTATGGGTTTCCAGCAGATCTTTCAGCTTTTCTTTGTCATTAATCCATTTGAGGCGCGCCATGGTAAGGTGGGGTCTGAATTCCCTTTCATCAGCAGGAAAGCCCAGCGCTACCATTTCCTCGTCAATCCTGTCCTTTATTTCTTTCATGGTATCGTACTGATATATACCGGTCCACAGTACCCTTGGCTTGTTAATGTTCTTAAATACTCCCAGCCCCCTCAGACTGATGTAAAACGAGCTGAACTGATCAAGCAGGTTGCCCACCTGCGTGCGAACCCGCGGTATCATTTCTTCATCCGTATCACCAAGGAAAAAGAGGGTTATATGGAATTGCTCACTATTTACCCATTTGATTTTTTCATTTTTTAATTCATTTTTTAATTTAGTGTAGGTTTTAAGAAGCTTTTCACCGGGTGATATCTTGGACGCTATAAAGGTTCTTTTCATATCTTGCTGAATGTTTGTATTGAACGATCTAATTTTATAAAGATAAGGTAAAAAAACAAATATTGATCCATTGTATTTATAAACTTTTAAAAAATGCATTATGAATAAACAGATGAAATTTGCTGTTATACTGGCCGGAAACGGGGTTTTCGACGGTTCGGAAATTCATGAGGCCACCATGACGCTTTATGCCATTATGAAAAATGGAGGCACTTACCAGATTTTTGCCCCTGACATTGATCAGCATAATGTCATTAACCACATCACCGGCGAGGAAATGGAGGAAAGACGAAACGTATTGATTGAATCGGCGCGTATTGCCAGGGGCGACATTAAAAATCTCAAGGATTTTGATGCGCAAGACTATGATGCGTTGATTCTGCCTGGTGGTTTTGGCGCTGCCAAAAACCTGAGCACTTTTGCTTTTGATGGTGTAGATTGTAAGATCAACGGCGAGGTGGAAAATGCCATCAGGGCTATGAACGATAAAAACAAGCCTGTGGGGGCACTTTGTATTTCACCGGTCATCCTGGCTAAAATATTCGGCAATGTGAAACTGACCATCGGCCAGGATAAAGATACGGCGGATGCAGTAGAGCAAATGGGAGCCACTCACCAGAAAACCGATCATGGTGAAGTGGTGGTGGATAAAGATAAAAAGCTTGTTACTTCTCCATGCTATATGCTGGATGCCAATATCCTTAATATTGCAGAAGGTGCGGACAATGCGGTTAAGTCGATTATCGAGATTTCGGAAGGCTAAGGCTAAGGACAGAGAGGCTACGGTCAAATTGTTACATTGTCATATTGTTAAATGGTCATACTGTTGAATGTGGCGGAGACTAGGAGCAGAGAATATTCAGTTTGTGCCAGCCATGAAATACCAATGATAATCAACCTTATTACCTTATTCTCCGGAAGAATATAATAGCTGGATGTAAAAAAATAAGGTAATAAGGTTAAGGGATGAGGAGATGCCTTATGGCTACTAATGTTTAATATAAAGAAAAATAAGGTTTTTAATACGAAATGTAATTGGTTAGGTATGATACATTATAACCGTGAAATCAGGATTCTTCAAATCTGATTGTGTTCGATCAGGGTTACGATCCTTTCGATCATCCAGTCTCTGCCGTCGGCATCATACTCAGCTTTGAGGTTGTGTCCGAAAACCCTGGCAACGGTTTGCCAGAAAAAGGCGGAAAAGCTGCCTTTTAGTTCTTCAAGCAGGTAATAGGAAGTATTGCCGGTTTCCCGGTCTATGAGCTTTAACAGCAGCCGACCCTGGTTTATGGTCATGCTTTTGATGTCGTCCTTAAACTCTTCTTTTAACTCCTTTTCAAAATTTTTGATATATCGTTTGCGGGCTCTTTCCGATTCCAGTTTACGGAATTCCCGCTCCATCTTTATAAGCTTATACTTGGCTTTCTGTGCGTAAGGGTAAACTTTTTTCAGATCCCTTACCAGCTTCTTATATCTTCTGAATTTTCTTGCGTTGTCAAACTGAATTTCCGGAAACACCACTACTTCCTGCAGCTCAATGCTGGCCAGTGTCTCTCCGTCTATTTCTTCAGTCTCGAGCAGATGCATGTCCTTAACATTTAGGGTATCCTTCACCTCGGACCTGGTCCCCTTATAGAGGTTGTCACCGTTCTGGGATAAAACGGGAAAAGTTAACAGATGAAAAAGAATAAACAGGAGCAATATGTACCTTGTGTTTATTTTCATAAGATCATGCCTTATGTTTTTTTGTCCAGACAATCTTTTCCCTTATCTTGTTATCATGGTTTGTACTCATAAGATTTAAACGGAAAAAAACGGCTTATGTTTTATATTTTTTCTTCATACGTGAGTCAACTCCTATGGCGCAATCTTCAGGAGCAGCCTGATGAAAGACCAACATTCTACATCCAATCTGCCTTCTAGGGTTACTTCAGGCAGCGTAAACCAAGAAGCAGGAAAATACGGTTACAAGATAAAAATCCCGTTTGCTTGCAGACAAACGGGATTTTTATTTGATCTGGTAAAGGCAACTATCAAATTACTCCATGATCGAGCATGGCATTGGCCACTTTCAGGAATCCGGCAATATTGGCTCCTTTCATATAATCCACATTGCCGTTTTCATCTTTTCCATACTCCATACAAGCACTGTGGATGTCGGTCATGATCTTATGCAGCCTTTCATCCACCTCATCTCTTGACCAATGAATCTTCATGGAGTTTTGCGTCATTTCCAGCCCGGAAGTGGCTACACCACCTGCGTTTGCAGCTTTCCCCGGCCCGAATAGTATGTTGTTGCTCTGGAACACATCAATGGCTTCGGGGGTACAGGGCATGTTGGCTCCTTCTGAAACGCACATGCAGCCGTTTTCCACCAACTGTTCCGCATCTTCCTTGTTCAGTTCATTCTGAATGGCACATGGTAAAGCAATATCAACTTCCAGTTCCCAGGGTTTTTTCCCTTCATAGAACTGTCCGCTGTCAAACTCATAGGAAAAAGGCTTCACAATATCTTCATTTGTTGCCCTTAGTTCCAGCATGAAATCAATTTTTTCTCCTTTGATACCGTCCGGGTCAAATATGTAGCCGTCGGGACCGGAGATGGCTATCACTTTTGCCCCCAGTTTGGTGGCCTTGAGTGCAGCACCCCAGGCAACATTCCCGAAACCGGAGATGGCCACGGTTTTTCCTTCGAAGGATTCTCCTCTGGTGGCCAGCATTTCCTTTGCAAAGTACACATTTCCGAAACCGGTAGCTTCCGGCCGGATCAGGCTGCCGCCCCAGTTCAGCCCCTTGCCGGTGAGCACTCCTGTGTTTTCCCTGGCCAGCTTCTTGTACATTCCGTACAGGTAACCGATTTCCCTTGCCCCGACTCCAATATCGCCGGCAGGTACATCGGTTTCGGGGCCAATAACATTCCAGAGCTCTGTCATGAACGACTGGCAAAATCGCATGATCTCCGAATCAGACTTGCCTTTGGGGTTAAAGTCCGATCCGCCTTTGGCACCGCCCATGGGCAGAGTGGTCAACGCATTCTTGAAGATTTGTTCGAAGCCAAGAAACTTCAGCGAACTGAGGTTAACACTTGGGTGAAATCTTAATCCTCCTTTATAAGGGCCAATGGCGTTGTTGAACTGAACCCGGTAGCCCAGGTTTACGTTGACCTGTCCGTTGTCGGAAATCCAGGGTACCTTAAAAGTGAGGATGCGGTCGGGTTCTACGACCCTTTCAATGATGGCAGCACTTTCGAATTGGGGATTTTCATTGTAGACATCCGCAATGGACTCTAATACTTCTCTTACCGCCTGAAGATACTCCACCTCGCCCTGGTGTTTCTTTTCAAGCTCGTTCATTAATTTATCTACGTTCATGGGAAAAAGATTTAATAAATTGGAAAAATATGTTGCTCAACATATGTTGTTGACTGAATTACAGTAACAAAGTAAAATTTAAAATCCCATATTCCCAAATTTTCGCAAAATTTTCATGTATGATTTTGCTCATGTTTTGAGGGAATTATCCGGGTTAGGAATGGTTGGGCTTAAAAACAGCTCCTTTGCTATGCTTCCCGTCTATCCGGACTTTGATGGGATTTTTGAACCGGATGTGCCGTATGTATTCATTCTCGTAATGAGCCTTGCATGCTTCCAGGTAATCGGAATCGTAATGACCTTCCCCGATGTATGGATTTGCGGTAAAATAGCCTACCCTGAAAGATGTCAGGTTATGGAAGAAATGGGTTCCCTGGCTGGGATCGATGCGGTAATTATCCAGACCGGATTCAACGATGACCCGGGCCTGGGAAATTTGCCCCCACTTTACCGGTATTCCAAGGGTGTGATCGGCCGTACCCCATCTGCCAGGGCCGATCAGAACGTAATTTCGCCCTTGTTTCTTTAATTGCTCATTCAATTTACCCAATTCTTCAGCTATTTCCTTGCTTTTTAACGAAGAGAAATTTTTTGGCACAACATAAACAATGTCATACAAATCATCTATCTTTCCGTTGCCCAGGGCTGCCTCCGAATAGATCAGCGTCTCATTGACATCTACCTCTTCCAGGTTGAAGTTATTTTCCTGGTCGGTATCTACAATTGGCCTGATTTGAAGGAAATTGAAGATAATAGGCTCATCTTTCCGTACATTCAAATCTACCGCAAATTCTATTTCTATGGGGTTGCCGATCCCTTTTTCAAATATATCCAGCAGCGTCTGGAGAATTTTATCCAGTGGAACAATTTTGTGTTTCAATACATTTGCGAAAGTAATGATTTTTTTTCCTTTGTATATGGTGCCTTCCCTGATCATATTGTTCTGAAAGTCGTAAGTAGACGTGGCATGTTTGAGGGACTTGTCTTTTTCGGCTTCCCTGATTCTCAATCTTAACAGGTTGACACCTTCATCCGTGGAAGGCACAAAATTTTCCGGCCTCAGATCCAGTGCATAAAAGTATTTTTGGGTATCTCTCAGGGCCATTTCCGGGGTAGAAAGCTGAATGACCTTATCCGGATGCTTGGGGGAGAACCGAAGGGATACCCCTCCGTCTACAATCTGTTTCCCGAGTCCGAATGCGAGATTGACTATGCCTTCATTGGATTTTTCAGGTTCTACCGGGTAGAAGTTTATTGAACGGGCAACTCCCGACATAGTGGGGTAAAATTTGTCCTTATATTTTGACCCGCATACTTCCTGGAGGATGATCCCCATTTTTTCTTCATCAATTACATTGGAGGTAGCTGCCATGTATGCCTTGCTGTTCTGAAAGTAGACAGAGGCATATACACTTTTGATGGCCTGGGAAAGCAGTTGGATCATCTTGGTGTTGTCATCCACGTGAGGTACCATATAGGTGTTATAAACACCTGCAAATGGCTGGTAATGGGAGTCCTCAAGCTTACTCGATGACCTTACGGCAATGGGATTGTTGATCACAGAAGCAAAGGTATACAGATCCTGGTAAATGCCGCTTGGCAAGCGAGCTTCCATAAAATGATTCAGGATTTCCTGATCGGATTTGTCTGATAATCCGATTTTGTAAAGCTCATTGCCCTCCATGAATTCATCGAATATATCGGTGCTAAGTACCACGGTTCTGGGTATGGTGAGCAATACTCCCGGGTATTTCTCAAAAAGTTGATGCTTTTTCATAATGGAATTGGCAAAAGCAAGTCCCCTGGCCTTACCGCCAATAGAGCTTTCTCCTATCCTTGAGAACAGAAGATATTCATCGAAGGTGTTTCTGTCAAATTTGGCTATGATGCCTCTGCCTTTATTCGTGCGGTAACTGGAAATTGCCTTTAAGATGTAACTCCTTACTTCATCCAGTGAATTAAAATCACTGATTTTAAGATATTTGAACAACTGGGCGATTGGGAATATGGCTCTGGCATTTAGCCATTTTGAAAAGTCATTTCGTCCGGCATGATATTCAAGAGATTCATCCGGTATTTTTATGATCATCTCCTGCAGCGTTTGCAGGTCGTAAGCCCTGCCGATGGGTTCCATGGTTCTGGGATCCTTGAATACGAACTCCCCGAATGCAAAATGGTTGATGATGTAATTTTTCAGTCCAATGGTGAGCGATTTAGCGTATTTGTGCAAAAATCCTGCATTGTATTTTCGTGCCAGGGATTCATTTTTCCGGTCGGATGATTGTAGGAGAAAAGGGATAAATTCATCGAAGCTTTTAACTTTTTCACATAATTTAAGCCCTGCATATTTATCCTTGATGCCATTTCTTTTGTATCTCATATCAGAGATAACGCCCATCAGATTATATTTATATTTTTCGAAGAGTTCCACAGCTTCTTCATAAGTTGTGGCAAGAAGAATTTTTGGTCTTCCCCGTTTTCTGAGCATCCTCTGATGTTCATTCAGCGCTTCCCTTACATATTCCTTGGATTGCTTGAAGATGATTTTGTATATGTTGGGCAGATACGAGGATATATATCGTATTGAATTTTCTACCAGCAGTATGGTCTGGACACCGACCACCTCCACATCATAATCCGCATTCATCTTATCCTCGATCAGCTTGATGATGGCCAGCAGTAAATCGGCATTTCCCAGCCAGCTAAATACATAATCTATGCCGCTCAGATCTTCATGCTGAATGCGCATGGATACTTCCCTGGAAAAAGGTGTGAGTACCACGAGGGGTTTTCCCGGATATTGCCGTTTGATTTCATTGGCCAGCCCGAAAGTATCATAGCTCCCTATGGTGAGCATGGTGATTACCAGGTCGATCTGGTCATTCTTCAGTTTCTCGAAGGCTTCCTCTGCCGAATTGGCCATGACGAAAATGGGAGGATATCGAAGGTTGAGGGAAACGTATTCATTGAAGATCTGTTCGTCAATTCTTCCGTCTTCCTCAATCATAAAGGCATCGTAGCTGCTTGCAATAAGCAGCACCTTATGGATGCGCTTTTGCATTAAAAGGCTGAACGAGGTATCGCTGAAATCCAGATTAAGAGAATCTTTATATTGCGTGTAAAAGGATGTGGACATATTTATTTTTTTGTTTTTTTATTTTGCTCTGTTATAACTATAACTCCTCGTTTTAAACATTATTTTCAAGGTTTTCAATAGTGATGATTGAATTCATCTGTTTGCCGTCCATAATTATTGTCAGCGGTTGTTCGAATTCAACATGCTTGAAATATTGGGTTTGGTTTACCAGGGGTTGTTTTTCCAGGAGCTTCCAGTTGATGCAGTTGTTTCCGCAGCTGTCGGGTATTGAAAGATACCCTACGTTCATCGAAGTGAGGTTATGGAAAAAGTGGGAACCCAAAGAGGCATCCAGCGGGAAATTTTTTAAACCGATCTCCACAATCACTTTGGCATTGGATATTTGTGGCCAGGCCACGGGAATCCCTATAAACCTGTCGCGCGTTCCCCATCTCCCCGGGCCGATAAGCACATATCTTTTCCCTTCCTTTTGCAATTTTTCATTCAGTTCTTCTATTTCCTTTGCCATCTCCCTGGTATAGCTGTTATCGAACTTTTTCCTGTTGATAAAAATCACATTCCGGATATCCTGTATTTTTCCGTTTCCCATGCTTCGGTCAGAGAAAAGCACCAGGTTGTTGGTTTTGTATTTTTCAGGCTCAAGGTGCTGGTCGTCATCATGACCTGCAAGTGGTTTGATCTGCAAAAGGTAAAATGAGGGCAGGTCCTTCTTATCCTTTTCCAGGTTTACCGCCCATTCGATCTCCGCTTCAGTCCCCAGCGCTTCCCTGACCACCTCCAGTATTTTGTTGATGGTTTCTGCCAGCGGGATGTAATTGTATTTCAGGATATCGGCAAAATTGATGACCCTGGGGCCATTGGCATCCGTGCCCGGTTCGATGCGGTCATTATCCGGATCATAAACCGATGCACAATGTTTGAGATTTCCATGTTTTTCGGCCGTTCCGATCTCCAGTTTTACCATGCCTCCATGCTGTTCCTGCTTCAGGTCAATATCTTTTTTAGAGAGTGTTAACTTTCGATAGATTTTATTATATT
>CAYNPZ010000090.1:0-14837 GCA_964399175.1 uncultured Bacteroidales bacterium
GGATCCCGCCGGTGACGGGATGAGGCCTGCTCTTGCCCGAATGAGCTTTGGCTCCAATTTGATAAGTGTTGAGTTTTTCAGCCATTAAGGAACTATGCGGGTATCTCTTAATATTTAAAGAACGTTTATTTTGTACTCCTAAAGTATTCGTCCAACTCCTCGTTCAACTCCTTCAAATCTTCCATAATAGGTTGATTATCCGCTTTCTCTTCCATCTCCAGGTATTTAATAACAAACTGCAAAGCTGCCATTGCCAAAAAATCCTGATTGTCCTTATCTACATAACGTTGTTTGTATTGCAATATTTTTTCATTGATCAATTTTGCAGCCTTTCGTATCCGCTCCTCATCCTTCGCTTCAATCTTCAGCGGATAATACCTGTCTGCAAGATTTATTCTTATCGATAACTTCCCATCTTCCATATACGGTTACCAAAAATATTGCCTATTTGTTTAAAAGTGCTATACACTTATCAATTTCCCGCACAATCCTGTTAATTTTAATTTTTGCATCATGAGGTGACTCTACTGATGCTATGCTCTTAGCCAGCTTCATATTGGAGAATCGCTCCTCAAAACTGGCTATTTGAGATTCTTTTTGTTCCAATTCTTTTTTTAGACTCTCGTTTTCTTTTTTTAGCTGGACATTATCCGCCTTTGAACTTTCGTAAAGCTCCATCAGTTTCCTGACCTTTACTTTCAGCTCTTCAACGGTATTTTGATCTACATTGTCCATTGTGCTAATGTTTCCACTTTACAAAGTTAATACAGGTTTTACAAATAAAAAAATAAACCATTGGCTTTTTTAATAATTCAAAATAATGTTAGATTTGCTCTTTCGACTCAAATCATACCGCAATTATATGAAATGGATAAAACTGTTCCCGATAATTACACTGCTGTTACAAATTTTGTTTACTGCCCCCACCTATAGTCAGATAAGCAACCTAACAGAACGACAATTCCATTCTCCGCTGGATATTCCGCTAAGGTTATCCGGCAATTTCGGCGAACTAAGAACAGGCCACTTTCATGCAGGACTCGACTTCAAGACCCAGGGCGTTTCCGGGAAAGAAATATACGCCATAGCAGATGGATATGTCTTCAGGATTAAAGTTTCCGCTACGGGTTACGGTAATGCCATATATATCCATCATCCCGAAAGAGGGATTACTTCCGTTTACGGTCATCTCAAAGATTTCAGCGATCAGATGGCTGCTTACATAAAAAAGCAACAATACAGGAAAAAATCATTCGAAATACAACTCTTCCCGGGAAAAAATCAATTCCAGATAAAAAAGGGTGAGCTAATCGGCTATTCAGGAAACAGCGGCAGCTCCCAGGGACCGCATCTTCATTTTGAAGTCAGAAAAATGGACAATCAGCATCCCATCAATCCATTGCAGCATGAATTCAACATCACCGACAACATAGCGCCCAAAATATTCAATCTGGCCGTTTATCCGCGCAACCAACACAGCATGGTCAACGGAAAAAACAAAAAACTTGTTCTGGATGCCGTGACATCGCGGCGGGATCATTACAGGGTGATGGGTGCACAAAAGCTGAAGCTTCACGGACCGGTTGGTTTCGGGATAAGAACATACGATTTCTTTAACGGAACTCCCAACTGGTGTGGAGTATATACCATCAAACTCTATATTGACAGCACCCTGATGTACAAACACACCATGGATGAATTTTCATTCTACGAAACACGTTACATCAACAGCC
Organism: uncultured Bacteroidales bacterium; assembly: GCA_964399175.1. GTDB lineage: Bacteria > Bacteroidota > Bacteroidia > Bacteroidales > UBA12077 > JAGXLC01. The sequence continues at coordinate 1,734 of CAYNPZ010000090.1, forward strand.
TGATAGACTATGAGCAGAAAGTAAGAAACAGCACTACAATCCAGAAATCCTTTGTTCAACCCCACAACAATCTGAGTATTTACGAATTTTTAAGAAACGACGGATTTTACAACTTCACCACCGATGCCACGCATCAGGTGCATTATGAAGTGACTGACGTCTATGGCAATACTTCTTACCTGAATTTCGAAGTAAGAGGCATGCAGGGAACAGGGAGCAATCTTAAATCTACAGCTCAGAATAAAGAAGATACCAGGGTGATGCCTTATAATACGGAAAATCATTTTGAACAAAAGGAGATAAAAATACATTTTCCGAAAAATGCCTTTTATGATACAGTCTATTTTGAGTATGACAGACAAAAGGTGGAAGGTGACAACTTCTATTCTGACTTGCACCAAATCCATAACAAGTACACTCCGGTTCACAAAGATTACTCCCTTTCAATAAAAACCAGGAACTTGCCGGCAAGTCTTAAAGAGAAAGCTTTTATTGCCCGGCTTGAAGAGGATGAATACAAGTATGCAGGCAGTGAAACGGTCAATGGATTCATATCGGCTGAAGTGCGTGAATTTGGAAAATACATCGTAATGTTGGATAATGAAAAGCCCTCAATTACGCCATTTGTATCCAACGGCAGAAAAATCAGCTTTAAAATAAAGGATGAATTATCGGGCATAAAGAGCTATAATGGGTATATAGACGGAGAATGGGCGCTTTTCGAATACGATCAGAAAAACGATCTGTTAACTTATGAAGTTGACAAAAGCAGGCTTTCAGAAGCAAAATCGCATAAGCTGGAACTTTACATAACAGATGAAATGAACAACATAGCGACGTATCACGATACATTCACCATCAAATAACATTAATTCTCAGATGTAATGAACCTTCTGCGCATCTTTTCCCTTGCCGGGCTGATCCTTATCAAAAGGGAATTGGCTGATACACTTTTGGAATTAAACGGTAACTCATCAATTGGTGAGATCACTGCAAAGATTAATGAAACAGTAAACATGTGGAAGATATTTACAATTATATGGACCGGCTTTCCGAAATAGAACCCGGTAAGACAATTACCTTGAAAATTCTCAGGAATGGCGAGAAAAAGGTACTTATGGCACAACCTTAAAAGCGAAGGGATGAAGAAAAAAACATGGTTCTGGATACTGGCGATAATTATATCCCTGTCTGCAACCATCTATCAAAGGATGACAGGCCCTACCTATGAAAAGGAGGTGCGTTTTGAAATTGCAGATAAGGAATACTTCACCACACTGCCCAGAAGTCATAACGGAACAGACAGTTGCGCCATAAAGCTTCAGATCCCGGCTTCTGTAAAGGGTGTACTGTTTTATAAAAGGTACTCTACGAATGAAGACTGGCATTCGACTGATTTCAGGAAGAGTAAGGAGGGACAGGTTGCTTATCTCCCAGGCCAGCCGCCGACCGGCAAGCTTCAGTATTATATCGGATTGCGTTCCGGTAAGAAAATCATATATATTGCCCGCCATGATCCCCTTACCATCCGTTTTAAGGGAGAAGTTCCCGATGGCATCCGGATCCCCCATTCGCTGGTTATGTTCCTGACTATGCTCTTCTCCACGGTAGCCGGATTCTATGCGCTTGGAAAAATGAGCAATTATCGGATCTACGGATATATCACGCTCATATTGCTCATACTGGGCGGATTTATACTGGGTCCTACCATGCAGTATTATGCTCTTGGCGATCCCTGGACCGGTATACCCTTTGGATGGGACCTTACCGACAATAAGACGCTGGTTGCCTTTGCCGGCTGGGTCACTGCGATCGTGTCCAACAGAAAAAAATTCAGGCCCAGGCATTATGTGGTGGCGGCTATACTCCTGCTGGTTGTATACTCTATACCCCACAGCCTGCTCGGTTCGGAGTACGATTATGAAAAAGGGGGGATCAATATGGGAGTTATCTCACAGCTCATGGATGTACTGCTATGAATTACCTATAAATCCATATAAGAAATAGAAGGGAATATAAGCTAAATGTTAACCACAATAGGCAAAATGCATAAAACACCGTCACGGGAGAAAAGAAAACAATACAAATCGTTATTATACAAGACCAAATAACTAATAATCAATAGACAGGACCGTGGGAATGGTGCACAAGACTGTGGCAGCACTGCACAGGACCGTGGCAGTACTGCATAGGACCGTGGCAACGGTGTACAATCCTATGGGAGAAAGCACAAGACCATGGCAATTGACAAATAAATCCCTTTACAGGTCAACATGTTTTCCCACGTGGATCTTAATCCATCTGCCGGGAGTTTTTACATTACCAATATCGTAATGTTTGTTATCGAAGATGTTGGTTATTTCCAGGCCAAAACTCCATTGATTCCAGCGGTAGCTGATCTGCCCGTCAAAAACCCAGGCCGGTGAATATTCCACTTCACCGATATACGCTTCCTGCTCAAAGTCGTATTTCTGATATTTCCCGGCCCGGTCGGTGTAGGATGAAGAGATACGCACCGTCCAATCCCTCCAGGTGCCGTACACATACATTCCCAAATCATGGTTGAGATAGTTCAGGGAATATTTCGACTCAAATCCATCGGTGATCTTTTCCTGGTCCAGGTGGGTATAATTCAGTCCGAGCCTTTTCAACGGAGCTTGCACATTAAAAAGCCTATTGATATCCGCAGACAGGGAGAACTCTATCCCCTTGTTTTTTATCTCTGTAAGATTTTTTGTCTGCCACTGCCGGTCTTCTTCTGATTCCCGGGTCCAGGCAATGATGTTCTTGCCGTCATAATAAAAATAAGCCAGATGGCCGAGAACAGCATAGGAATTTAGTTTGACTCCACCCTCGTAGCTTTCAACCTGCTCTGGCTTCAGATCCGGATTTCCCACATTAGAGGGTCCTGAATAAAAAAGATCTGTAAAGGTAGGCAACCTGAGGGACTTGTTGTATGAGCCATAAAGTGAGAAGGCATCAAATATCTGATAGCTGAGGTCAATACCGGGGTACCACTTCCAGTCCATATCAAATTCATTGCTCCAGCTACCCAGAATTCCGGCGGATAACGACAAGCTTCCAAGATACAGATTGTGTCCCAGGTAATAATTCATAATGGTGCGGGAGTACTTATGATCGTAGTAGCCATGGGGTTCATTCACTGCCTGCAGGGTATCATTCATAGGCTTGCCCAGCACATTGCTCCAGATACTTTCCGAACGGAAGTCAAAACCCAGGGAGGTTTCACCCGCAATGGTCTGAAAAGAGGCATTGAGCTTGCTGCCATAAACATCAGTCAGATGGTAATTGTGACCGGAGTAGTAATTCCAGGGTTGATAAATTCCGGGCTGATATTTTGCCGTATCGGCATCTTCCATGATAAAATAACCCTCTTCCCGCTGATACCACTCCTTATCTTCTCTGAACAATTCAAACCGGTCCTGGTGCCTTCTCCAGTAAACAGCCGGGTTCAGATCTACCTTTCCTTCGCGGCTCATGGATACGCTAACCAGGCTGCTTCTGACACGTTCAAACTGGTGGGGATATTCGGGAGTATAAAAGCTTTGTGCTCCGTAGGCTTTATCTTTACGGCCCGCCTGAATCTCCAGTTTATTTTGCCGGATATCAATTGATCCGTGGTAAAACAGATTATAGGTAGTAAAATCGGTATTCTCGGCATATCCTTGTGCTCCCGATCCGGAAACAGATAAATAATGCTTCGATCCGGAGAAAGCAATATTGGCGTTGGCCGTGCCCTTTTTATACCAATGACTCCCGCTGGTAAAATTCAAATCCATATAACTGGAATCGAACGGGGCGGTAATCACATTCACAGCTCCCCCGAAGGCATTTGGGCCGAATACTCTTGATCCGGGTCCTTTCAACACTTCTATCTCCCGTACATTCGAAATGTCAACCGGTAAATTCAGAGAAAAATGGCCTGTCTGAGGATCGGATACGTCAATGCCATTGAGGAGCACCAGGTTCTGGTCAAAAGAGCTTCCACGGATGCTCAGATCTCCCTGAATGCCCATCGCTCCGCGTTGCCGTACATCCACACCGGAGACATGCTGAAGCCCTCCCTGAATACTGGAAACCGGCATAGTTTGGAGTTCTGCCCCGGTTTTAGAATCAACAATTCTGGAAAGCCGGGAATATACCACGGGTGAACGGCGGCCACTGATCACCACCTCCTCCATTTCCAGCTTATTGTCTACCACCAGTGTATCTGGCTGGGAAAATCCCACCACCGGCAGAACAAATAACAGAAAAAACAGGGAGGTAGAGAGAATCCTTTCAGACCGGAACAACAGGTCACCGATAGAATATCGGTTGTTGAGAATTCTTTTTGTTAAAGAAGATATATTTTGCTGATTACCCATTTTTTCACCGCTTTTCAGTTCAAACCAAAAACAACATGCGAAAGTATTGAAAAGAAAAAAATAAGGAAAACCATCAAAACTTCTGATGAGGTTCATTAAATCTATCAATTATCATTTTGCACCGTTAACAAATCCGCTTCTTTCCATCTTACCCCAAGAATGAGAACCTTTCAAAAAGGAGATGTTACCTTTTATGGCCCAGTAAACCGTCAGCGGGTGATAGATGAAGGGCTCGATCAATGCGGTAAGAAATAGTTTAAACATTTGTCTGCGCTTTTTGTATTGATGAAACGTGACTTCCAAAAGAAATATGGAAAAGAATGAGAAATTCACCGCAAATACATAAATAAAGATCAGAAGAAAGAATAAGAAAGCCCAATTAACCGAACCGATAAGAATTAGTACAATGAAATAGATCAGACCAAGTAGTTCCACTAATGGGGGCATCCATTCGAAAAATAACCAAAATGGATAACCCAGAAGACCCAAGGCTTTAAATTTCGTATTAAAAAACATTTTCCTATGGAAAAAAAGGGTATCCATTGTCCCTCTGGTCCAACGGTTTCTCTGACGACCCAGTGTATTTAAATCAGACGGTACCTCCGTCCATAATAAAGGATCTGGTATATAATGAACTTGATGAGGAATTTTATTTTCAAACATGTATCTTTGCATTCTGACTATCAGCTCCATATCTTCTCCTACGGTTGATTTAAGATATCCACCTGCTTTTATCACAATTTCTTTGTCGAACATGCCAAGCGCCCCTGAGATAATGAGCAGTGCATCCAAATTGCTCCAGGCAATTCTACCTATAAGAAATGCTCGGGCATATTCCACCACCTGTATTCTTGGCAGAAATTTATTGGGGATACTAATTTTTATTAACCTGCCGTTCTCCACATCACAGGAATTGGCTACATGAACAACTCCACCGGTAGCAATGACTTTTTTCTCGCGCGCCTCAAGAAACGGTTTGGCTAGTTTTAGCAGGGAATCCGGTTCAATAATAGAATCCACGTCAATACAGACGATGTAGTCGTCATCCGATGCATTAATCCCTGCATTTAAAGCGTCGGCCTTACCTCCGTTCTCTTTATCAACCAGCAGAAGATTGTAATAAGCTTTATGTGTTGATTTGTATACTGCCCTTATGGGTCGGGTCTTTAGCTGTTGAGGTATATAGCAATGAATAACTTCCATTTCATAAGCTTCAATGGCTTTCTGCAGACTATCATCCTTACTGCCATCGTTCACAATAATCACCTGACAATTGTTGTAATGAAGTTCAAGAAGGGCATTTATGCTTTCAACAATAGATTGTTCTTCATTATAACATGGCGCGATGACGGATACAGCCGGTTCAAGGGGAGAAGTAATCAATTTTTCGAAATCGGTTGATTCATTTCTTTTTATGTATCTTCTCAAAGAAATTGCAGAAACAATTAGCAAAACAGTATAGGATACCATTATTAGAAGGGAGTATAAAAGAAACAGGTTGTCAATGATATTTGTGAAAAGAACTATTTTCATTATTACAGGGTATTTTCTAGAATGCAAGTACACATCGATCTGATACTCTCTTCCTTAGTATAATTTTTCAAATCTTCCAGTATTGCTTTTCCGTTGGGATCATTGTTGTAAATAGCTGTCAGAATATTCATTTGGTTCACGTCATCTTTTTCATTGAGTAAAAACTTATATAGCATAGTATCATCAAGCTTGTTGCTTTTGATGAGATATTCAACGACCAGATACTTATATTTGTTTTCTATTTCAGACAAATACGCCAGTACCATATTGGCTATGCCTTCCACCTTTAGTTCAGAGGCAGTTTTAAGCGCTTCGTGTTTTACTTCTTCGTTGGGATGGCCTAAGAGACCTCCAATTAACGTTTCCTTGTCACTTTTTTGATAAAAAATCCGGATCATTCGCAAACCAAAAATAACAACGGTAGGATTGCTGCTCTGCAGATATATGTAAAAATCCGGTGGAATGGTTGCTCTTCTCTCTATCACCTCCAGAAAATGGATTTGGTCCCATGTTGTTAGATAATACCGATAATCTTGCAAAATTTCTCCCAGAGAATCTATATCGTAATTGAGCATGGAAAGCTGAGCAAATCTCCTTAATTCATGGTGTTTAGAAAAAAGGTATTTGTGAAATTTATACAGTAAAGCCTGGTTTAAAATGATATGTGAAAATAACTTAAGGTAAGTAGCCTTCCGGGCTTTACCGGATATGGTAATCTGAAAGAGGACATGTCTCAGTAGCCTCCTTATGCGGAACAACTTTAATAATTTATTGTGTTTTTTACCGAATAGGTTTTTTGAAAGGTTGTACACATGTTCAATTAATACTGTTCTGTTCAGCCGGTTGTATAATTTAGGGAAAACCGGGTATTCATATTGTTGCACGTCAACCAGATAATTCGCTATCAGAAGAAGATAAGCTTTACCAATCTCTTTCTTACGCCTTTTCCTGACCAATCTTCTTGTTTTAATAATGAAAACAGAAAAGAAAAGCAGGATTGATGCAGTTATCTGTAAGATGATGACAATTGATAAAACAGGAATAAGCGTGTTGAGAAGAGTGCCTCTCCCAATTTCTTCCTGGGTGATCTTATAGGTTATTTTATTGATGGTTTTTCTTAGAATAGAAATGAAATTTTTTCCAATGCCTGGTTGGTTCTTGATATGACTTAATTTGTATCCGGAAAAATTTTTTTCTGAAAAGTTATTATTAAAAATATATAAAGAGGAATGAGCTGGAGAATAGATCCAGCTAAGGCACATAGCAAGAATAAAGATGTTTGTTATTGCAATAGCCCATTTATTCATAAAGTCTTATAGTTTGTAAGACACCCCGATTTCAAACCGCAGATGACTCCGGGTTTTATTAACTTGGTATTTTTCAAATTTTATACCTGTCCTATTAAAAAGAGCCAGTGTTTTAAACTTTTCTGATAGTTTAATTGAAGATTGAAGCTCTTGAGGGTATAAATGTCTTCGAAATTGTATAAATAAGCTTGATTGTCAGGCGATGAACCGTAACCAATCATCAAATTGAGATAATCATCAGAGCTTCCGAAATATCTTCTGGCAAACAGCAAGTAACTTTGATAGAGTTTGCCCTCCTCAAACTGCAGGTAAGGACGTAGTGAAAACCAGTAGTTCTTATAATATTTAGCAACTGAGCCGGTGTATATCATTAAAGGATCATCCCACCCCATGTAATACAAGCCCAGCGAGGTTTCAAATCCTTTCCCAAATTGATGATAAAAGATCCCTCTTGCCTGGTGGTCTGGAAAAATATCGCTTTTCGAAAAAGCATAAGAAATGTATGCATAATTGTGATCATCGAAGGTCGGGTATACATCCATTCTGTATTGGATATCTAAGTTATTGAAGAGATTTGACGATCCATTCAGTACCTGACCGTAATTAATGAACCCCATATACGTAATTTCCTTGCTTTTGAATTTGGCCTGTGCTGACGTCAAATGCCAGCTTAGAAAGTGAGGTTTTTTAAAATAATCGTAATAATGGACCAGATAAAAGTACTTTTTAAATTTTTTATTGTTTTGTTGATTGTTCATGGAGTCAGGAACGTTTTGCTTTACAATCGTGATCTCCTGGGGAAACGATTGTAAAGAAAGACACATGATTACAAGACATACCATGAGAGCTGCTTTGTGTAGGGTATTTTTCATAACTCAATATAATTATTGTTTCCTCTCTGTTTACACGTAACACCTAAAAGAGAAAATGATTCATGCTATTATACGATGAATAATTTTAGGCGTTTTATTTCCCGGATAGTTTTTCTACTTGCAGAGATAGAAAGTCCAGATCAAACGGTTTCGTAATATAATCATTTATCCCGAGTTGAAAAGCTCTTGAGACCGTGTTTACATTGTGTATCTTAGTCAGGACAATGATTTTTGGCCGGGTTTCCCTGTCACTCTTATTAATGGTATTGATCAATTCAAGACCAGAATAAAAAGGTAACAGGATATCAGTGATCATCAAGTCGTATGAATATTTTTGTACCAGGTTTAACGCACGTTGCCCGTCACTTGCTAATGTGAACTGATAATCAGGAGATTTCAATTCATATTTTATTAATTCAGCAATGTTTTGATCGCTATCCACTATCAGAATTTTCATTATACAACAACTTTTTACGGTTTTGGCATACTTTCAAAAAAGTGACGCTATGCTAACCTGAATTATTCATAAACCTATGCCCTTATCCTTGATAAAATAGAAGATATTCTTTTTTGGGTTTTATACCATATTTCAATCAATTTTGTTTCAGATCTTGAGCTATATTTTAACCCAACTTGCAAAAATAGTATGTTAATTCCTTGATTTTCAGTGGGATGATTTTTTTTATGGTAACTACAAATTTTTTTAGTCTCTCACTTACTGAGCTGATATTGCATGCTTTATAGATTTTAAGTGCTTCATTCGTCGGCTTTGTTGTTTGTTTAAGGTTCATTCGGCTGATTACAAATTTCGATTTGACCTTTGAGTTAAAAATGCCATATAACTTTGACTTTACAAGTAATTGTGTAAAATCAGCCTCATGGATTTCCCAAACGATAGAATCAAAGGTTATAAACCACATCATGATAAGCATCAATTTTCCAATAAAAGCGCTGAGTCCGTAAAAACCATCTAAACCCTTATAAAACCCTGCTTAAAGTCCCATTATATCAGGGATAGGGTGTATGGGTGCAGAATTTCCCAAAACTTTCTGGAAATAATGACAACCATATATTGATTATATAGAAAAGTTTTTCTAATTTTCTGCACCCTTGCACCCGGATACAGATTTTATGGGAGTTATAAATGGGTTTTTAAAGGGTTTTAGTTCGTCCACCTGTCCATTTTTTATAGGGATTGGATGGGTGGACAGTAAAGATCAAATTTATGTGTCAATGTTTCAACCGGACATAAAAAAGAGTACTGGAAATATTCCAAAACCCTTGTATTTTCTTTGTGGTTGTTGATGGTTTAGAACCCTCTACCGCCTGCCGTCGGGGAAGGTGTTTGTTATTTGATATTTGTGATTTGGTACTTCATTTTAATGACCATACCCAACAATATTTCGTCATGATACCTCACTGCAGAAATAAACTTTTAGGTATGCAGCACTTCCATATTTGTTTTCGTCCATATTAATAAAGCGGTTAATCTATAAAAAGTTTATCTTTATAAGCAGCACTATGAATAATCAAACCGTCTTTAAGATGCAAACTGATAAGCAACAGGCACTATACAAGAACATCCATCAGGATGTGATTGACAGGTGCAGAAAGGGGGAGCAGAAAGCGCAATTCCAGATATACAAGCTGTATTATAAAGCCATGTACAACACGAGTTACCGGATCGTAAACGACCGGATGGAAGCGGAAGACATCATGCAGGAAGCTTTTCTGAAAGCGTTTGACAAGATTGACACCTATAGCGGAAAAGTTAGTTTCGGTGCCTGGTTAAAGCGGATTGTCGTCAATCATTCGCTGGATGAATTAAAAAAAAAGAAGCTAGAACTTGATTCACTGGAAGACAATGTATATGATCTTGAAGAAGAAGAAACAGATGAGGAGGAAGACGAAGAAGAGATCAGGGATAAAGTGGAGGAAATCCGGGAGGCCATCAATGAATTGCCCGACGGATACCGGATCGTACTTTCGCTTTACCTGCTCGAAGGATATGATCATGAAGAAATAGCAGATATCATGAGCACCTCGAGTTCCACATCCAGATCGCAATATACAAGAGCAAAAAAGAAACTGAAAGAACAGTTGAAAAAAAACAGAGAATAAAAATGAAAAACCTGGAAGACATAATCCGATCCCACAGGGGTGAATTTGATGATTTGGAGCCTTCGGAGGGCCATTTTGAAAGGTTCTACCAGAAACTCCAGCGACACAACAGGCGCAAAAGATGGTTTTCCTGGAACGTTATACTGCAGGCTGCAGTGGTCACAGTGCTGGTTGTACTCTCCGGCCTCTGGGTATATGAGCGGATTAACCAGCAGCAGAGCCCGGAAAGCTTTGCACTGGAGAAGGTCTCACCGGAAGTCAGAGAGGCCCATTATTATTATTCCTCCTTGATGGACAAAAAATACGAACAGATCAAACAGTTTGACTTCAGGAATGAAGAGCAGAAAGAGATGCTGCTAAATGAGTTGCATGACATGGATTCCATATATGTTAACATAAAAGAAGACTTGCGGATGAATCCAAACGATCCCCGGGTGGTAAATGCTCTGATCAGGCATTATCAGATGAAACTGGAGGTCATGAACCAAATCCTGGATCAGCTCCGGGCCATTAATGAACAAACCAAATCAAACGAAAAAAAGGACAAAAGTTATGAAACCACAGAGACCTAAAATCGCGGCAGCCATACTGGCACTGGTTGTATGCTTCAGCATAAACATGCATGCCGCAGAAGATGAATATTCCAAAAATAAACACGAGGAATATGATGTAAATAAAGAAACCGTGCTTGTTATATCTAATAAATACGGGAATGTTGACGTCACCAACTGGGGACAGGACAGGGTATCCATTGATGTGACAGTTAACGTGGATCACAAAAACGAAGACCAGGCCAGGGAACTGCTCGATGATATAATTGTGAATATCAACAAGCAGGATAACAGAATTGAGGCCATCACAGATTTTGACAGGAACTTCAGCAGATCGGGGGGATTGTTCGATTTTGGGAAAGACAGCAAAGAATTCACCATCAACTACAACGTGAAAATACCCCGGTATATCAATATGGAACTGGAAAACAAATATGGTGATGTATTTATAAATGAAATAACCGGTCACGCGGACATTGCGGTAAAATATGGCAATTTCAAAGCCAACAAAATCCTCAGGGATAACTCCAAACCGCTAAGCCATGTTAATCTGGCCTATTCCAACGGCAACATAGGAGAGGTAAACTGGCTGAAGCTAACATTAAAGTACACGCCCAACAATTGTAAGATTGAAAAAGCCAAAGCGATCATTGCCGTCACCAAATATTCGAAACTAAGCGTGGAGGAAGCCAGTTCCATCGTCTGTGAGTCGAAGTATGACAACTACCGGCTGGGTACCCTGAGCAACCTGGTGTGCGAGGCCAAGTATACCGATTTCAGAATTGACGAGATAAAGAAGAAGCTTGATCTGACAAGTAAATACGGGGATTTTACCATTAACAACGTTCCCGTAAATTTTGAGAAGATTAAGGTGGATAACAAATACGGTAAGGTGGATATCGGGATTGCCGAAGATGCCAGCTATAACCTTCAGGGTGAAGCCGAATATGCGGATATTGATTTCCCCGACTCAGGTGAAGTAAGCAGAATTGAGAAGAATACCGAGATGAAGGTTTCGGGACGTGTTGGCAAAGACGGGAACCCCAAGTCCGAAGTCAATATCACCACCAAATACGGCAATGTAGAATTGGAATAAGGTTAGATTTTTCATAGACAGACTCTTTAAACAATAAAAAGGCATCATATAAGTGTGATGCCTTTTTATTTCTTTCAATTAGTATTAGAAGCTAAACTACAGATTAAAGCACCAAGTACCAAGCACCAAATAACAAATAAATACCAATTCTTCAATGATCAAAATTCCAAACTCATAATATATGTATTATAAAGATTCAAAGGTTTGGAACATTTGGTAATTGATTATTGGAATTTGGTGCTTTTTATTTGATGCTTACTCACCCTTCAAAGATGGACTAAATCCTTTCTGTTAGAATTTATACAGATTCTTCATCTTCTCAAACACCTCGGTATTATCATATATTCCCCTGAACTGATCTGCTCCGGGACCGAAGGCAAAAACAGGAACCATCACGGCTGTATGTCCGCCTGTAGTGTAGCTTGCATCTACATTATTGTTCCCCAGGCTGCCTCCATTCAGACCCATACCGCCGGTTTCGTGATCAGCAGTTACAATAACGAGGGTCTGGGGGTTTTCTTTGGCAAAATCCATAGCCACCTCACAGGCCCTGTTAAAATCCAGCAACTCTTCAACAATATAATCGGTATTGTTGTCATGGCCGCCCCAGTCAATCTGAGAGGCTTCCACCATCAGGAAAAAGCCTTTACGATTGTTGTCCAGGATATTCAAAGCCGTTTGGGTAGCCTCAGGCAACATGTCTCCCCTGCCCTTTGAATACCTTGGGTTGTGTCCTTCTGCAGTCAGTCCTGCCAGCTTGCCCTCTTCTACCTGTTTAATTTCGTTCATATCAGACAGTACCTGATAATCCATATCTTTAAGGGCCTGGATCAGGTTTCTTCCATCCTCGCGATCGGCAAAATTCTCCCGGCCACCGCCTATGAATACTTCAATATCGGTTTCCAAAAAATCGGTGGCCAGTTCGGCATAATTGTTCCGGTCCACATTATGGGCAATGAAAGCAGCGGGAGTAGCATGCAAAATGCTGCTGGTACTGGCCAAACCGGTTGACAGACCGTTTTGTTCCGCCAGCTCAAGGATGGTTGTTAATTCAGCGCCGGAAGGTGTAACGGATATATGGCCGTTGTTGGTCTTTTCACCGGTAGCCATGGCCGTTCCGCTTGCACCCGAATCGGTAATGTAGCTGTCCTTTGAGAAAGTTTTCTGAAATCCAATGTTTCGGAATTGCTCAAAAACAAGGGGTTCTTTACTTACCGTCATGCCGGCATAAATCTGGCT
>CAYNPZ010000091.1:0-7356 GCA_964399175.1 uncultured Bacteroidales bacterium
CCATATTGAATGGCCACCAGCCTGTTGTATATTTTGGTGGAAACAGGGCCGGGTTTGCCATCTTTGGAATAGATATAGGTGTGCCCTTCTTCCAGATCTTTAATCTCACCAATAGGTGCAATAATGGCCGCAGTCCCACAAGCGCCCACTTCCTCGAACGATTCAAGTTCTTCCACGGTTACGGGCCTTCTTTCCACTTTCAGGCCCAGATCAGGAGCCATTTCCATAATGCTTTTGTTGGTTATGGAGGGCAGAATGGAATTGGAATCGGGCGTTATATAGGCATTATCCTTGATAGCGAAGAAATTAGCAGCGCCGATCTCGTCAATGTATTTCTTTTCCCTGGCATCCAGATATAGTGGCTGGGTATATCCTTCACTTTTTGCCCGTTTAATCCCTTCAAGGCTCGCAGCATAATTTCCGCCTACTTTATACATGCCTGTTCCCAGTGGTGCGGTTCGGTCGGTATCTCTGACGATGGCAATTTTAATGGGGTTGAATCCCTCTTTGAAATAGGGTCCTACAGGTGTTACAAATACCATAAAAAGATATTCCTCTGAAGGCTTTACGCCGATTTCGGCTCCAGAACCCAGCAATAGAGGACGAATATATAATGCCGCACCTGTTCCGTATGGAGGCAACCATTTTTCATTCAACTTAACCGCTTTGAATATGGCTTCCCTGAAAATCTTCTTCGGAACCGGTTCCATAAGAATTCCGCGGGCAGATCTTTTCATCCGCTTGAAATTCTCTTCCCAGCGGAAAATTCTGATGTCACCATTCTTGCCCCTGTAAGCTTTCATTCCTTCAAAGGCCTGCTGACCATAATGCAAAGCAGTAGCTGCCATATGGAGATTCAGATATTCCGAGGAAGTTACTTCCAGCTCTCCCCATTCCCCATCCTTGAAATGGCAACGGATGTTGTAATCTGTTTTGTGATAGCCAAATGGCAAATTGCTCCAGTCTATATTACTCATAATTCAAGATGTTTGATTTCAAAGAGAGTAAACTTAATAATAATTGTTCGAATTGAATATGTAATCCGTTATGTTCCTTAATACCCTGAATTATCACCCGCATTAACTGCATCATATACAGGAATTCATCACACTGTTTTGTTTAATGCTTTTTAACCCGAATTATTCAAATAATTAAAAAGCAGATTATCCAAAATCAAGGTCGAAATCCTGCCTCAGTTTGCGCAAGTTTTTGTTCTTCTTTTCCAGATAACTGTATTTTTCCTCATCGGTATAAAGCTTTTGGCTGTTATTGCCTTCCTTTTCCCTTGCCAGTTCGGCCTGTATGCTGATGCTGTCGTTTCCAAGCTGTTTTTTCAGATGAAAAAGCAATTCATTGTAAATCCGCTCCAATTGTCCTTTCTGCAGTTCATTTTCAAGATAAAATCTGACCTGATTGTTTTCACCCAAAATGGGTTTTCTGGAAAGCAGCATGTTGTATATTCTGGGTTTCTCTTTATACCTGTCTGCAAATTCCTGCCAGGTTTTCTCCAGATCAGACTGATTCAGTGCCTCCCCTTCCTCAACCGTTTGATCAGGAGATTGTGAAGTACTTTTTGCTTCAGCATCCTGTTGTCCGGAGGATTTCATTTGCGTTTCGCCGGTTTCTGTATGGCTGCCTTTATCCTTTTTCAAGGCACTGTTAATGGAAAATGACACCGGCTGTTGGCTCTGGTGAGATTCCTCTGATGGTTCAGTTTTTTGAGCCTTCTTGTTCAGGCTCTCCTTAATCTTGTCGCTTTTCTTTCCTTCCGGTACATCTTTTTTCTCTACTTCCCCGCCTGACTCCCGTTCTTCAGCTGCTTTTTTTTTTGCGCTGTCGAGATTGCACATGTCAATCATGGCCAGTTCCACATGAAGTCGCTGATTCATGCTGGTTCGGTAAGAAACATCATATTGATTGATCACATTCAAAGCCTTGATAAGAAAATTCAAACTGGCGTTGGAAGACTGAACTTTGTATTTTTCTCTGATCCCGGCACCGACCTCTAAAAGCTCGAGGGTTTTTTCATCCTTGGTGACCAGAAGATCGCGGAAATGCTTGCTTAAGCCATTGATGAACTGATGGGCATCAAAACCTTTTTCCAGGATTTCATTGAAAATCAAAAGTGCTTCGGAATGATTGCCTTCCATAAAAGCATCCGTAAGGCGGAAATAGTAGTCAAAATCAAGCACATTCAGATTCTCGATAACCTTCTGGTAGGTGATGTGGTTATCGGAAAAGCTGACCACCTGGTCGTATATAGAGAGTGCATCGCGCATGGCCCCATCGGCCTTCTGGGCGATTATGGTAAGGGCATCCCTTTCATACTGAACGCCTTCTTTCTGAGAAATATGCTCGAGAAACTGAACCATCTCCTCCACCTTGATCCGGTTGAAGTCAAAGATCTGACAACGACTCAGAATGGTAGGAATAATCTTGTGTTTTTCAGTGGTTGCCAGTATAAAAATGGCATGCGGAGGAGGTTCCTCCAGGGTTTTCAGAAAAGCATTAAAAGCAGAGGCGGAAAGCATGTGTACCTCATCAATGATATAAATGCTGTATTTCCCTAACTGTGGCGGAATTCTCACCTGATCAATAAGCGAACGGATGTTGTCCACGGTATTGTTAGAAGCTGCGTCTAATTCATGGATATTGGTGGAGCGGTGATGGTTGAATGCCTTGCAGGATTCACATTCATCACAAGGCTGAAGATCTTCACCCAGATTCTGACAGTTGATGGTTTTGGCAAAAATCCTGGCAATGGTTGTTTTTCCAACTCCCCTTGGTCCACAAAATAAATAAGCCTGGGCAACATGGTTGTTCCGGATGGCATTTTTTAAGGTGGTGGTAATGGACGACTGCCCTACTACCGTATCAAAAGTTGTCGGTCTGTATTTTCTTGCTGAAACAACGAAATTCTGCATGCTACATTATGCTTTTTCAATACCCTTACAAAGGTATAATTTAATGGTAATTTTTCAATCAGTTCCCTAGTTTTAATTTTAAAAAGGAAACTTTGTGAATTCAAAAATCAATCTTACATTTGAAATATGTTAATAACCCAATTTATAAGGCTTAACATATACCTATAATTTTTAAAGATTTTCCAATCATGGATAAATTGATTGCCTTTTACATGGCAAGATCTATTCTTGTATTTTACCTGAGCTTCATCTCCCTTGGTTTCATTGGATGTGGTACCGGCACAGTTTCAGAAAAATCAAAAGATTCCGGCAAAAAGACCGATACTATAAAATACAGCATCAATCTGTCAGATATCAAAATCGGTTACGTGACCCCGTCTCTCAATGCTCCTTTTTATGTAGTATTATCTCAATACATTGAGGAATATTCGGAACGCTACGGGATGAATTTTGTGATGGCTGACGGGCAGGACGATATCATTCAGCAGATTACTTCCATGGAGGACTTGATTACAACAGGAGTGGATGTTTTAATACTGAACCCACTCGATCATAAGGCTTTGGTCCCTGCCGTCAACTCCGCTGCGGAATCTGATATCCCTGTATTCATAGTAGACAGCCGCATTGACCCCGATGCCAAATATATTACCAGTGTTCAGGCATCCAATGAAGGCAATGGTGAATTGATAGGAGAATGGGTGGTTAATCAAATGTCCGGTAAAGATATAAAGGCAGCCATGATAAGTGGTAGTCAGGGTAATCCCGTAGGCAGAGAAAAGAGGCTTGGTTTTGTCAGAGGTTTTGTGGAAACCCAGTTGATAACCCAGGGGAATGCTGATTTAAAAATTGTTTTCCAGGGTTGGGGTAACTGGACCCATATAGGTGGATTGGAAGCCATGGAAGATATTTTGGTATCCCATCCCAATGTCAATCTCCTGGTAGCTGAAAATGATGCAATGGGAATGGGCGCATTAAAAGCAATCAATGAATCAGGTAAATCGGAAGATATCATGGTGGTAGGTTTTGATGGTCAGAAGGAAGCGCTCGAGCTAATCAAGAAAGGAGAATACGGCGCAACTGCACTCAACAGTCCCGAGGAATTGGCCAGATTGGTGGTTGAAGCAGTTGTTAAACATTTGGATGGAGAACAGGTGGATAAAGTAATCCATACACCACCCGTATTAATTACAAAAGATAATGTCGACGAATATTATGATCCCGACGCATTGTTTTAAAACCGTACATTATGACCACAGTTTTATACAGTACGGAGAAATTGAAATTCAACCTCAACGAAAGTGAAAGGATGATTCAAGTATATAGTATGCCATCATGAGCCAGGTAGAACTACGGAATATTTGCAAATCTTTTGGTGGTATTTCAGCCTTAAAGGATGTTACATTCAAGGTTGAACCGGGCGAAATCCATGCTGTTGTAGGCCAGAATGGTGCGGGAAAATCCACCCTTATGAAAATTCTTTCGGGTGCCCATTTGAAAGATTCCGGGAAAATCTTTGTTGATAATAGAGAGGTAAATATAAAGACCACCCATGACAGTAAAAAACTGGGAATCAGTATTATTTATCAGGAGTTTTCGTTAATACCGGATCTATCGGTTGCCGAAAACATTTTTTTTAGCAGACTGGGTGATGAAGGTTTATGGGTGAACCGGAAAAGGATGAAAAGGGATGTGGACTCGCTCATTAATGATATTGGCTTCCGCATCAATCCTTCACTTAAAGTAGCCGAACTCAGTATTGCTCATCAACAGATCGTAGAAATTGCAAAAGCCTTGTCAGAAAAAGCTCATGTTCTCATTCTGGATGAACCCTCCGCAGTTTTAGGTCCCCACGAAATAAAGAAACTGTTTGATACCCTGAATCGATTAAAGAATGAGGGTGTTTCCATCATTTATATTTCCCATCATTTAAATGAGATATTTCAACTGGCTGACCGGGTGACCGTTTTAAAGGATGGAAATTCCCGCGGAAGCTTAAGGGTATCTGAAACAAACAGAGATCAAATTATCAAAATGATGCTGGGAAGATCGCTTCATACGATGTTTCCGTGGCGTGATTCAAAGATTGGGGAAGAGATCATCAGAACAAAAGGAATTCACGTTGCAGACAAAGTGAAAGGTGTATCGCTTTCAGCAAGAGCAGGCGAAGTATTAGGAATTGCAGGACTTGTGGGGAGCGGACGGACAGAAACAGTTAGGGCTATATTTGGTGCTGACCGGAAGAAAGGAGGGAGAGCATTTTTGTTTGGAAGACCGCTTCGAATCCGGTCACCTCATAGTGCAGTAAGAAAGGGTATTGGCATGGTACCTGAAGACAGAAAACAACAGGGTGTGATCCTTTCATTATCTATTCAACAAAATGTTAGTTTGCCTAATTTTTATAAAATAATCAATAAATTGGGGTTTATCAAGGCAAACAAAGCACGTGATGAAGCAAAGGAATTGATCAGGAAATTATCTATCAAAACCCAATCCGAAAAAGCAGAAGTTGCTACGTTAAGTGGTGGCAATCAGCAGAAAGTATCACTAGCAAAATGGATTAGCCGCAACAGCAAAGTGATGATCATTGACGAACCAACAAGGGGAGTGGATGTAGGCGCCAAGGTGGAGATTTATAAATTGATCAATGAACTTTCCCGCCAGGGAATGGCTATCATTGTGGTTTCCTCCGAAACTGAGGAACTGATAGGTATCTGTGACCGGATATTGGTAATGCGTAAGGGACAAATTCAGGGAGAACTGGAAAAAAAAGATTTTTCTGAAGAGAACATTCTGCGTCTTTCTATTGGCACATGAGGCATAAGAATAATAAGTTTTATCCGAACATACTTTTAAATTATAAGAGATACATGAAGAGTCAAATAAATAAATATCTACATTATCTGATCAAGTATAATACTGTAGTGATTTTCTTGCTCATGCTTTTGATATCAGCCATTGTATCAGATGCTTTTTTTACCCCCAGCAATCTGTTCAACCTGATAAGGCAGGTTACTCCGGTAGGAATTATCAGTATGGGCATGTTGTTGGTGATTCTCACAGGAGGCATAGATCTTTCTGTTGGTTCAATAGTAGCCATGATAGGTGTATTGTGTGCGTTATTTACCAACCTGATGCCTTTACCCATAGCATTGATCGCCGCATTGCTCTGTGGAATTCTTGTTGGAGGAATCTCAGGGTATTTGGTGGCTTACCATAAAATGGCCCCCTTCATAGCAACCCTTGCTATGATGTCTATTGTACGGGGGCTGGGTTTTATTTTTTCAAAAGGTGCCCCCGTAATGGTAAGTGATTCGGCCTCAGTTTTTACAGACTTTGGCAGTGGTAGCTTCCTGAGTATACCAAATCCTGCCTGGATCTTATTTTTGATCTTCGCCATTGTGGGAATAATATTGCAATACAATGCTTTTGGCAGGATTGTGATCGCCATCGGCAGTAATGAGGAATCGGTTCGGCTATCGGGTATACGTGTCCCACTTCACAAATTCAGTGTTTATGCCATTTCTGGTGGTTTGTCGGCTATAGCCGGTATCATATTAACAGCCAGAACGGGTGTTGGAGCGCCAGTGACCGGGGTAGCAATGGAGTTGGACGTAATTGCCACTGTGGTGATAGGAGGAGCCAGCTTAAAGGGCGGCAAAGGTTCTGCTGTCAATACCCTTCTGGGAGTGCTCATTTTAGGGATGATAGGCAATATCATGAATCTGATGACCATTCCGGCTTATTCTCAACAGGTCATCAAGGGATTGATCATCATTTTCGCTGTGCTGATACAAAGGTTCCAGCGTAACGAGCATTGAATTAATCGGATGTTTTATATATATGTCAGAAACCATAAAATTAAATGCTAACAATCTTGAGCATCTGCCTGAAGGGGTGATGGTACCGAATTATAACCGGACAAAAATAAAGACCGGAATTGTGCATGTGGGTGTAGGTAATTTTCATCGCGCACATCAGGCTTTTTACACTGACCAGTTGTTATGTAAGGGAAAAGGAAATTGGGGAATATCGGGTATCGGATTGCTGAACGAGGATCGAAAAATGTATCATGCCTTCACCCGGCAGGATGGTTTATATACCCTGATGGTATTGGACCCTGATGAGAAATTGAGGCCAAGGGTGATCGGTTCCATTGTGGAATATTTGTTTGCACCGGAAAATCCGGATAGGGTAATTGAGAAAATGGCGGATCCGGAAGTTAGGATCATTTCACTAACCATTACAGAAGGAGGATATAACCAGGATCCGGCAACAGGTGAATTTAATATGTCTGAAAAATCGGTACAATGGGATCTACACCATCCTGATCAGCCCCAAACCATTTTCGGATATTTGACTCAGGCATTGAAGCGTCGAAGAGAAAGAAGAATGCCGGGATTAACCATTCTCTCCTGCGATAACATCCAACACA
>CAYNPZ010000091.1:7366-7693 GCA_964399175.1 uncultured Bacteroidales bacterium
GGGGAGGTATGCAAAAAGATGCTTATTTCATATATGAAAGAAGCTGAACCAAATCTGGTCAACTGGGTTGAACAACATATCTCATTCCCGAACAGTATGGTGGATCGAATCACACCCGCTACCACCCCTTCGGATAAGGAGCACCTGAAAATTCAATTTGGCATTGAGGATCTTTGGCCTGTCGTCTGTGAACCGTTTATCCAATGGGTCATTGAGGATAATTTTGCCAATGGCCGGCCGGAATGGGAATCGGTTGGCGTGCAATTTGTAGAAGAGGTGGATCCTTATGAAAAAATGAAGATCAGATTATTAAATGCAGGTCATTCC
>CAYNPZ010000091.1:7703-14549 GCA_964399175.1 uncultured Bacteroidales bacterium
GAACCATCGATGAAACGGTAAGAAATCCGCTGTTGGCTTCTTTGCTCCGCGAATTTATGGATAAAGAAGCTACTCTTGTGCTGGGAAAAATTGAAGGCATCGATCTTGAAGGTTATAAGGATAATCTGGTTCAAAGATTTTCAAATACGAAGATCAAAGATCAGGTGTCACGAATATGCGCTGAAAGTTCGGCAAAAATTCCCAAATTTTTGCTCCCGACAATCCGGGAACAATTAGATAGAGGAGGTTCTATACAATTCGGTACACTAATAGTGGCAACTTGGTGTCGGAATCTGGAATTGGTCGGTACTTCTGATTACTCTATTGAAATACAAGATTCTATGCGGAACGAATTGGAGCAGAAAGCAAAAGCTTCTGTTAATGACGATCCACTATCTTTTTTAAGGATTGAAACGATTTTTGGAAATCTGGTTCATTACAGGCGGTTTGTAGATACCTATCTTCAAATGATCAATGAACTACGGAGACATCATATTGATGAAGTTATAAGTAAATTGGTCAGGGAATGATAGCGATCAATTGGTTTAGCTGACTGATCAATGGATGCATCGGAAGCAATATTCGCCCCGAAAATGTTATAGGTCCCCGCTCTTCTCTTTTCCAGGGTTCTCTTTGTTTGGGGTTATTTTTTCTTTCAAATACCAGGTAGGCATGTACCACTGATTTCCTTCTATTCCATCGAAGCATCGGTTTCCCCGGCATTTGCCCTATTGCTTAACAAAAGTGCGATCAAACCAAGGATGCTGACCATAACACCGGTAGCACCTCCCTTATTTTCCACGGTAAACAATTGCCCATAATCAATTGAATAAACCAGATGCAAAACGATTAAAACGATCAATATTAAACTAACTACAAGGCTGAAACGATTCATGGTAACTAGATTTTAAGCATTAAGTTACATTAAAAAAAATTCCAAATTACAAATCCCAAATTACAAATAATATTCAAATCTCAATTAACGAATTTCGAAACACTCCAGCTTACAGGTAAAGACCTTAGGCTAGAGTGTTTTGGTCATTTATGATTGATTATTGGAATTCCCCGCCTGCCGTCGGGGCAGGTATTTGTTATTTGTTATTTGAGATTTGAGATTTGGTGCTTATTATACTTACTTTTTAATCAAACTCGTTAAGGTGCTAATATAAGCATTTATACGGTAAAAGCCAACCGGTATGTTTAAATTCCTTCCTATCTCCGACCGGTTTTATAAATGAGGATCATGCTTCTCTTGGATCAGGCTTCAGGGGAAGTTTGGCCATCTTTTCCACCTCTAAGCTGGGAAATCCGAATTCTTCAACGATCTTACCCAGCAACAGATACACCCCATATCCCCGGAAAGGATATGCTTTAAGTGAAGCCGGGAAGTGGACCGTATCAAAAAATTCACCCTCCGCATCAATGAAGGCAGCAAAGTTCATGATCTCCCCTTTAACGGTTTTTACATACTTGATGGTGACCAACTGGCCCACCAGGCGCTTCTTTTCCCCCAGATGCTTCATAAGGTTCCGGGCATCAACTTCTCCGCGGAAAGAAGTCTTCAACATATCAAACCGGCTCATGGAAACCGTAAAACCAAGCAGTTCTATTTCGTCATAGGCATCTTCCAGCGGACTCTGTTCAAATTCGGGAAGTTCATAGTTAGGGCCTTCCGGCCGGAACAGTTCTTTTGACCTGGCATCGGTTTTCTTTTTACCGGTGAGCATGTGTGCCCGCCACAGAAGCTCGGGTTTGGTAACTCCTGTAAACCGCAACGCACCGGTTCTTATCAGAAGAATGATCTGTTCCCTGTGGATGCCGGTCCGAAAAATAAAATCGTCCAAATCCTGATAAGCTCCGTTTCTTTCTCTTTCCTGAATAATGCGGCTGGCGGTTCGTGTTTCCATATCCCTGACATGTACGAATCCCAGGTAAATGTCATTACCGATAATCCTGGTGAAATACCGGCTGTAGTTGACAGAAGGCAGGTGTATTTTTGCCCCATACCGTTGTGCCTCGTTGATATAGACCCAGGTATGGTAGAAGCCTCCGAAATTATTGATGACTGCGGTAAGAAATTCCCGCGGATAGTAGGCCTTCAAATACAGGCTCTGAAAGCTTTCCACAGCATAGCTCGCTGAATGGGCTTTGGAGAAGGAATAGCCTGCAAATGACTCGATCTGTCTCCAGACTTCTTTTATGATATTTTCGGGATAACCCCGATGCCGGCAGTTGCTGAAAAATTTCTCCTCGATCTTTTGGAACTCCTTTTTGGAACGAAACTTACCGCTCATGGCCCGGCGCAGGATATCGGCATCGGCCAGGTCGAGGCCAGCAAAATGGTGGCAGACCTTCAGCACATCCTCCTGGTACACCATCACCCCGTAGGTTTCCTTCAACTGCTCCTTCATCACCGGGTGGATGTATTTAAAACCATCCGGGTTATGAAAGCGCCGGATGTACTCCTTCATCATACCCGATTTGGCAACACCAGGCCGGATGATGGAAGAAGCTGCCACCAGAGTGAGGTAGGTGTCGCACCGCAGTTTCTTCAGCAATCCCCTCATGGCCGGGCTTTCAATATAGAAACAGCCGGTGGTTTCCCCTGAACGCAGCAGCTCCCTGGCTTTAGGGTCATTTTTAACAGCTTCGATGTTATGAATATCAATATCCACCCCCTGATTTTCCCAGATGATCTCCACTCCGTCGCGAATATGGCCTATGCCACGCTGACTGAGGATATCCAGCTTCTCAAAGCCGATATCTTCGGCAGAATACATATCCCACTGGGTGGTAGGGTAGCCTTTGGGAGGCAGATCAAGAGCGGTGTAGCAGGTAACCGGCTTCTCGGAAATCAGCACCCCACCGGCATGGATACTGCGCAGATTGGGAAAATCGGTCAGCCGCTCGGCAAGCTGAAAAATCTTGTTCACAGTAGCATCCTTGTTGATGTGACGGGCGGGCTGCTCCACGATGGAGTCGATCTCAGCCTTGGGCAGACCATACACCTTGCCCAGTTCCCGTATAATGGAGCGTCCCCTAAATGTAGAGATGGTACCCAGCAAAGCCGTGTGCTCCTCCGGGTAGGTTCGGAAAATGTAGTCGAGCACCTCATCCCGTTCCTTCCAGGAATAGTCGATGTCAAAATCAGGGGGGCTGCTTCTTTTGGGATTGATGAAGCGTTCGAAATAAAGATTCAGCTCGATGGGATCCACATCGGTAATGTGCAGGCAATAGGCCACCACGCTGTTGGCACCACTCCCCCGCCCCACATGATGAAAACCCCGCTGCATGGAATAGCGGATGATGTCGTGGGTGATCAAAAAATACGCCCCAAACCCCAGCCGGTTGATGACCTCCAGCTCACGGTCAACCCTTTCCCGGGCCACAGGATCATCAGGGCCATAGCGTTCCTGCATCCCTTCATAGGCCAGCTTTTCAAGCAGCTTACGGTCCTCCTCCCTGCTGCCGGTGAAGGTTTTCTTGTTCTTGAGATTCCGGCCAAAGTTCAATCCGGGCAGGTTTTCAATGATCCGGGCATTTTCTTTTAGCTCCGGGAAATGCTTATAATTTTCCTTTATTTGATCTGGTACATAAAAAAATCCTTTGTCAGAGGCCAGCCAATCTTCATTTAGCTGGGTAAGCAATGTATTGTGGTCGATGGCCCGCAGGTGGCGATGCACTTCCAGGTCTTCCTTGGTAAGAAACGTCACCGGATGGATGGCCATCAGCTTGCCGGCACGTGCAGGGTATTCCTTACCCACGATCTTATTGATGTCCTGAAGGCGGATGCCTATGAAATGGTCGTCCTCAAGCTCTGAAGCATCTAGAGTGCCATAAGGAAAAATAAATATCACATCCTTTAGCACAGGCGGACTGGATGGAAGATCCTTTTTTCTCAGCCGGTAATGGCTCAGGAAATTGTTCAGGTGGTACAGTCCCTCATGGCTTTTGGCAATGCCTGTATACAGCCATGTATCCCCATTCCTGAATTCAATGCCTGCAATGGGGCGCAGGCCATGTTCATGGCAGTATTTGGTCAGCTCAATGATCCCCGAGGTATTGTTGATGTCGGTCAGACACAGGTGATCCATGCCGCAGGCAGCTGCCCGCTTCACCAGGTTCTCAACGGAGATCACCCCGTATCGCAGACTGTAATATGATCTGGCCAGAATCATGGATGGAAAATAATGAAAAAAAACAATCCGACTTTTACTATAACGATGAAAAAATGCAAAAATGGCTTTGGATACGGATTGGCTTAGTGGTTTCGTTTAAAATCCTGAATCAGTAAAAAAAATTGGTATATTTGTATAAAGGGATAAAAACTTTGTTAAATGTGTAAATCTTTAATAAAATGAAAAAAATAACATTACAGGTAAGCGATCAGGCTGCAAAGCGTTTCCAAAATATGTCAGAAGAAGAAAAGGAGTTAATCTCAAAAGAAATTGATTGGTTGGTTTCAAACCGAAAAACGCTTTGGGAAATCATGGATGATATGAGTCAACAAGCACAAAAAAATGGATTGACTCCAGAAATTTTAGCTGATATTCTGGAGATAGATAAAGAAGAAATGAACCGAATAATGGGAGAAGAGAAGTAATGCTTCTTGTTATTGATTCCAATGTATTAATAAGTGCTGCAATTTTCAAAGGTAGTATACCAGATCGTTTATTCAGAATTGCCACACAAAATCATACGATTCTTTTTTCTGCTTTCACCTATATTGAATTGATAAAAACACTTAATAGACCCAAGCTAACCAAGTATATATCCAGAAGTAAAAGAGACGCTTTTCTGGTTCAAGTGAAAAGATTTGCCACGTTTGTTTCACCTTTAGAAACAATAACTGTTTGCCGTGATCCAAAAGACAATAAATATCTGGATCTTGCTATATCGGGAAATGCCGATTGTATCGTAACCGGGGATGAGGATCTGCTCGTTCTTAATCCCTTCCGAGGTATACCTATAATTACACCTAGTAGTTCGTTCTTTAATTAAGTTGACATTTACATTGTTTCTACTTTCTCATCTTCCATCTTGTACCTCCATTTGAAAATAACCGGTTCCTGATTTATCTCTTCAATTCCCTGGTATATTCTTTGCTTAAGCTCATCTATGCTATCTACTCGGATATGCTTGAGAAAACTTCTTGCTATTTTACTGAAAAACATTTCAATCATATTTAGCCATGAACCGTGGGTTGGTGTGAAAATGAACTCGAATTTATTGGGCACTGTTTCTAAAAATTTTATTGTTTCCTTCGATCGATGGGCAGAATGATTATCCAGTATAATTCGTATTTTCCAGTCAGGCGGATAATGGTCTATCAGCTTTTGCAAATACTTTACGAATTCTGCACTTCTGTGCCTATTTTCAACCATAGGTATTATAGTCCCATCATGTAAATCAATTCCGGCAAGCAAAGTTAGTGTCCCCAATCTTTTGTATTCATAATCCCGAGCTATGGTTTTGTGCTTACCTGGCACGGGCAATAATTGCGCAGCAATATTTTTAATTGCCTGTATACCTGGTTTTTCATCATATGAAACTGTTGTTTGTTTCCTCAAATCCCTGTCATTTTTTTCTTCCTGATTTTCAACGGCATTGATTAATTGCACCTCTTTATATACAGCAAGCACTTGTGCCATTTTTTCCTCAAATTTATCATCTCGCTTCTCAAGGTAGTAAGTCATCTTATGTGGTTTTATTTCCGCCTTGTCAAGAATGCCGTACACAAAACTTTTGCCTACCTTTTTTAATTTGGGGTATCCCTTCTCCTCACAGTTCTCTCTGATATGTTTAGCCAGCAAGCTATACGTCCACACTTCATTTGCATAACCATAATCTTTGGGGGAGGAACACGCCAAATGGACAACCCATGCCTTGTCTTCATCGCTGATTTTAGATTTTGAGCCCCGGCCGGATAAATCCTCTAATGCCGCAATAGGTCCGAACGCTAATGCCTTATCAATGTTAGAATATATAGCTTCCCGACTTAGGCCAACTTCTTTTGAAATATTTGATACCGGTATACCGTTCATGTATGAAAGAAAAATTTTTGCACGTTGAACCTTCCGAAACTCTTCGGTCTTGCTCTTTGATATTTTAACCAATTGCTCTTTGTCCTTTTCTGAACAAGTAAGCTTAGCTCTTTTCTTGTATGCCATATTTTTTTGGCATAAAGATAAGTAAATTTATTTGAAATGTCAAG
Organism: uncultured Bacteroidales bacterium; assembly: GCA_964399175.1. Taxonomy (GTDB): domain Bacteria; phylum Bacteroidota; class Bacteroidia; order Bacteroidales; family UBA12077; genus JAGXLC01. Next base: position 13,918 of record CAYNPZ010000091.1, read on the forward strand.
TTATTTTATGAACGATCTACTAGTTTAATTTTGCGTTGAAATTTGCATTAGTTTCAAATATTCATCTGCTATTCGATTATATCGTGCTTTAGAACCTGTATCCACTATGGATAGCTTTGTAAAGTCAGCTGAATAACTCACAGAATTTTTCAATTGCTCTTTCATTCTATACCAATTCATATATTGCTGCAAATATTTTGTTGAGACTCCCCAAAACCTATTTTCAATCCACTTTTTAAGCCCATTGTGCAGCGAATTGATATGTTGAATATGATATTTTTTATTTTTCACGTATTCCTTTAAATCTCCCCTGATTACATGATGTTCTATTTTAAGATCATTGGCAAATCCTTTATAGCTTACGTGCCCGTCACTACAGAGGATTGTCTTGTCATCTACCTGGGAACCCACAGCATTTTTTATATCTTGCTTTTTAATCCTGCCTAAAGTAGCTACTGTCAAATCCAATCCTCCGCTTCTCCCTTTTGTGGCTATTACCGCAACATGGTCCTTGCCAATCCCTTTCTTACCGAGTTTTCTGCCTCTCTTATATGGTTTCCTTTCAAGGTGCTGCGAGCCTTTTTCCGATTGTGGAAAGAAGGTTTCATCACTTTCTGTAATTCCTGTAAACC
>CAYNPZ010000092.1:0-3122 GCA_964399175.1 uncultured Bacteroidales bacterium
CAGATCTTATAAGGCCCTGATCGCTGCTCATCCACGAAATACTCTTGTTCGCTGATATGCGTAATTTCCGTTACCCAGTTCATTTTAATTCCGGGGGAAGGGCTGACCTTGTAGATGATGATCATGCCGGGATACATCTTATCAGGGAGATTACGTGTAGTAATATCAAATCCCATGTATTCCGGTGTGATGTTTTGAAGATTGCTGGGAGTAGCTATAAAATCCCAGACTTCCTGCAAGGTTGATGGTATCTTTTGTTCTCTGTAAAGTTGATATACCGGCATAATTAAATTTTAGCGGATTGTATATTGTTTTGTATTATGATTTAATCTAAAATTTGATTATTTCATGATCCTGCCATATATATTCTACCTGTCGCTCTTTCAGAGCTTCACGCGCATTGGCTGTTTTACTTTACACAGGGTTTCACCCGACTGCGTCGGGGCTTCACCCTGTGCTATTATCTGTCGGGGCTTCGCCCCTTAATCTTTTATGAGACATTCGGGCGAATGATGCAGGCTTTAATCATTATTTTTGATCCATTTCTGTTTCAAACATTTTGATGGCCTTGTACAACACCCCGGCAGAACCCCGGAAAGTCCCCGAACCGCGGGGTTCGTTATCCACTGTATACCACTCATAAAAGCCGTCGTTTTCTTTTACGCGCTTCACCATGGGTTGTATCTGTTCGTAGGCTTCTTGTAAAAATCCATACTTTATAAGTGCCTGGATCATTCGTCCTCCGAACCAGGTCCAGTCGCCCCCATTCTGGTATCTATAGGGAACCATTGACTCATTTTCAAAAAATCCTTTGGGGTAGGGAGGATAAAGGGTTAAACCAATGGAAGCGGCACCGGATGCTTTGACGTTTTCAACCATCTTTTGCAGGGAGGTTTTGATCTCCTCTTTGTAAAGCAGCCCGGCTTTGATGGTCATGGCCGTTCCCCCGTGATAGTAGATTTTGTTTTCATTAAAATCATCCGGGAAAGGTGAATCTTCAAGGTAAACGTGGGGGATGAACTTTTGGTTTTCCTCATCCCACAGATGCTCTCTGCAATTTTCTGCAATCTGTTGCCGGATGGGCTGCCATTTCTCTTTCTTTTCAGGCAGCAGTTCCATCATATTGTCCAGTGCGATCAGGAACATGGCGTTATCGTATATGTCAATGGCATAGTGGGAGTCTTCGGTAAGGTAAACGCCCCACTCATGCTCAGGCTGAACGTCACCCCAGTCGGCAGTGGTGGCGCCCCAAAGCAACCCGTATTGTTCGTTGTGGCGATGGTTCATCAAAAATTCCATGGACCATTCCAGTCGTTCGGCGACTGTTCTTTCTCCAACTTTCACATGAAGTATAGACCTGTCGTTTGTTGCCTTAATGTATTTGTAAACGGCCTGTACAAGCGAAGATTCCTGGTCGGTTTCCACCGTGTTTTTGTGTCCGGCATACCTGGGCTCCAGCTCTGAATATCTATAATCGTATCCTACTTCTCCTGCCTTCTCCTTTGGAATGAAACCATCGATGATGTTTCCGTCGTCGCCCTGCATACGGAAAAATACCAGCAGGTTCTCTTTCAGCACCTGCGGCTCATAAACCTCGGATGAGAGCTCTATAAAGGTGTTGTAATCGCGAATCCATACTTCACCGTAACCATCGCCGGCGTTGAAACCGGTTTCCACCACTTCTAAGGCCTTATCCTTCACAAAAGCAAAGTACTCATTGTTGCGTATTTTTTTGGCAAGTTCTTTATCATTGGATTGCCCGGATTGACAGCCTGTCAGGCTAACGGCTAATAAGAGCAATGCTGTGAGGGTTTTCACAGGTAAATGTAGTTTTATCATCATGAATGTCTTCATCTTCATTTTGTTGTATTCTATTATTTTATGATTGAATTTCGCCGATCTATTTTCCATTGATTGTTATAGAAGCCGGTAGATCTGATTCCGTCGATCCCTTCTCTGAGCATATCTACAGAGAATACCATGAAGTCAGGGAAGCCGCTGCCCGAGGCAAAATACTGGTTGGCTTCTGTGGCCTTCATGCCGGTTGTTCCGGTTCCGCCTATAACCGCAACCGAGGCGATCCTGCTGTCTTTCCGCGGCCACATGAAGTAGGCGCCCAGGTCATTGCCTTCATATTGTTTATCACCTACCGAAATGCTTCCACGCTTGACCTGGATGGGACATTCAGAAAGGAGTCCATCCCATGCCGCATTGTTGGAGGCATTGCCATAAAGAATGACACCCCTGTCGGGATATTCTTCCGGGTCAAATGCTTTGCCGGGAATGATATCAACAGAGCCATTTCCCCGATAGTACCAGGCCTCAGCATCGTAACGCGCCTTTTCATAATTCAGACGGGTTTCCTCCTCACTGCCGCTGGTTCCATAAACAAACACCATCCGGTTATTGAAAGGCTCCTTGAAAGATCCGTTGCGGTTAACACCCTTTTCACGGGGAGCGGGTCTTTCATCAATCCTCCAGCTTCTTTCTTTCTGAAGGTAAATCTTATCGCTTTCGGTTTGTGTAATATACGAAAGGGGCTGCGACTGATCCAGACCGATGCTAACGGTATCTCCCTTGTTGAATGATTTAAGTGAGAAGCTCAGCGTACGGATGTTTTCCGTGTTTCCCCTGATGGTTTTATTTTTCAGATCTCTTTTTAAATTTAGCCTGCTGAAATGATAGGATTGTTGTTGCTGTAAAACCTGCGCCCACCAATATTTAAATGAAACGGAGGGGCTGGGTGTAGTGAAGTCGATCATGTTCACTTCTTTATCCGGTGCAATGGTATGCCACTTGAAATAGTTGAAAATGGGAGGCCAGTCGACACTTTTGTTTCCAAACCAGTGGGAGCCTCCGGGATATTCATAATAGCTGAAGTCGGTATGAAATGTTCCCAGTGTTTCCCTCATGTTTCGGGATAATTCAACCGGTACCACCCTGTCGCTGTCACCATGGAATATATAAATGCCGGATGCCTTGTAATTGTCAATAAGTTCCATCACTTTGCTGGGTGTGCTGGACTGAAACAGTATATCTTCCGTTCTTGATGTACTTTGTTCCGGGATTCTTCCATCTGAGGAGCCATAATCATGCATGCTGGGATAACCGGCGCAAGGTGC
>CAYNPZ010000092.1:3132-14542 GCA_964399175.1 uncultured Bacteroidales bacterium
GTGCAATGGCAGCCCATTTTCCGGGGTATGTGGCGCCCAGGTACCAAGTTCCGTGACCGCCCATCGAATGCCCGGTCAGATAAATACGCTGCGAATCCGGTTGGAATTTGTTTTTGGCAATATCCAGTACTTCCAGTGCATCCAGTCTGCCCCAGTCTTCCCAGTTAAATCCCCTTGGCCTTCTGTTCGTCGGTGCAACCAGCGTGCCCCAATCTTTGGGTTTGTATGCCCTTGCCTGGCTGATGGCCTCCACCCCCGCACCGTGGACAGAAAGGAAAAGGGAATTGCCTTTTTTGATACCTCCCTTTTGGGGTGTTACAGAATAATATTGAACACTGCCATCTATATCACTGATGAAAGTAGCATTGTAACTCTCTCCCGTATCCACTGCCGGTATTTTGATCTGTTTTTCATCCAATACAGAAGATTCAGCTTTCAACTGCAACGTGCAGGTGTACCTTCCTTTTTTATCGATGTTGCCGGCGTCGAAACTGAAAGGCAATTTTCTTATAGTCATTGGAAGGACGGATGGGAGGGACCTGGACAGTTTTCTGCCTTCTATGGTAGTTTCGATCTCCAGCTCGTTATGTTCCCGGTTGGTTGCATTGATAACCGTTACAGCACCGGTAAGCTTATCCCGGTTTTTATTCAATACTGCGAAAGGCAGGGTCAGGTCTTCCGTATTGAGGGATACCAACTGCTCCGGGAAGATCATATTGGCTTCAATGCCCTGCCACCTGACCCATCTGGTGCAACGGACCAGTATGTCGTTGCGGCCTTTTTTTAACTCAACGGGAATGTAAAGCCATTCCGATTTGTATGGGTCGCCAAACCGCGGCACACCATTGATGAAGAATATGCTGTTGCCCCTTATATGCATTAGTGCGGTTGTATCCACATCTGATTGGTAGGACAGGTAAAGATAACCCTCTGATATATTTTCTCCCCGGAAGGTTCCTGTGGAGTCTGCCGATACGCTTCTCCATCTAACCGTCCCATCTTCCGTGTTGAAAGCCGTCTTTTCTTCAGGATAGGTAAAATTGCCTGTGAAAAGCTGATGGGCCAGTTCATCATGGACAAGCGCCTGCCTTCCGTATTGAATATCGAGGGGCAACATCAGGCCTTCGGTAAACTGATGGCTGTTCTGTGAAAAGACAATAAAAGACTGAAAAAGGAATAAGAAAACGAGAAAATTCTTTTTCGATATCATGAACATTGGTTTTAATCTTTTGATGGTATGAAAGCAAATGGTTTCATCGAATCCGAATTATTCATAAACAATTCTGAGCTGTTTTACAGATCATTTCATTTTAGATCTGAGTGAATTTTCCTTTTCAGCAGGCCAGTACTGACAGCCCAGTTGAATGAAAACGGATGAATAGGCCATTGTCTGATCGGTTTTTAGCACCAGTGTATGAAACAACCGGGAATCCTCCTTGATCTTTGTGAAGACGGAATCGTGGAGCATAGACCGGGTATTCGCCGGAAGTATTTGTTTCAGTGAATCCTTGTAGGCTTCGATGCCTTCGGCCAGATTGTTATTGAGATACTGCAATTCTTTGTCGGTATAGACATCGGGTTTTACATGATCCGCAGCTTCAATTTCCGATAAAACATAAGAAAGCACGGGCAGTAATTTCTGACCGGTGTAAACCACTTCAATGCCCTCACCGGTTTGAAGCGGAAAGGCTTTGTCTGCCACCAGTATCCAGTTGCGGTGGCCCAGTAAGGGCAGTTTTTCTTCAAGTTCACTTTTCCAGTCTGTAGACTCTTGATTTTCTGAAGGATTGTTGTTACAGACATTGAAAATTACCATCATAATAATGATGACGGGAATAAGGTACGGGCGCTTCATAGGATTATGTTTTTGTTTCTGCAATATTATAAAAAAATCTCCCAAATCCTGGCTCTGGTTATTCAGCCCGAATTATTCACAAATCATTCTGATGCTATTGAATAATATCCGAATCCCCGGTATATTAAACCATTTATTCTTCTGATTTTTTGAAGCTAATCGACATGCCCGAACCCTGATTGAATACCGTAGTCTTGTAATGCGGTAATGATCTTAAAAACTCAAGATATTCGTCGCTGTCCCAAAATCCGCCATTTTCCGATACATTATGGGATACATAGCATCCGCCTACCTCCAGTTTGGGATCCACTGCCCGAAAATAATTTTTATACCAGCTTTTATCGGCATCACTGAAAACAAAATCAAAAGGGCCTTCTAATTCAGGCACCAGTTCATGAGCATTGGCCAGGCGCGCATCGATGTATTCGGAAAGCCCTGCCTTCCTGAAGTTTTTCAGTGCCTGGTTGTGTCTGTTTTCATTGATCTCGACGGTAACCAGTTTACCCCCGGTTTTGCTCAGAGCCCAGGCGATCCATATAGAGGAATGGCCTGTGGAAGTACCGATCTCCAGTGCCTTGGTATAGTCGTTATCAATGATCAGATCATACAGTTTCTTACCATCCGATTCTGGGACGTTCATGTTATACCATCCTTTTTCTTCAAGAAATTCTCTGACTTGTTTGTCAAGCTTTGTGTTATTTCCCATATTTTGGGCCTTTAGGGTTGTAAAAGGCATTACCAACAGCATTAAGAAAATGACGTATCCTGTGAATTGATGTTTTTTCATTTTTACTGGTTTTTAGATTAATAAATGACAAAAATATTTTTGATGAAGAATGATATAAAACGGTTTCTTTTTATACAGTTCAACCGTAAAGGTCTTGCAAAAGTTCAACCAACAGGACATATTTAATTTATTATTATCCAGATTCAACAAGTTGCCTATATTTTTTGCAATTTTGGAATTTGTTATATCAAAGTTATCATGAAGAAGAACCTGTCAAAATATTTTTATGTGCTGTATATCCTTGCCCTGGCAATGATTGTTATTTATCTGATCCGTGACGAGATGGAAATCTCTCAAGGGCTGGCCAACCTGTTTTATTATTTGGCCATTGGAATTTTCGGATTGGGTGTGGTCAGAATTGTCTATCTGGCCATTAAGCGATAGATTATTTATTGCTTTTGCCATAAGGAATCTACGAAATATTTTCTGCTGTCGTAGTAATTATGCTGTACCTGAAATCCCGTTTTGTCAGCCAGGTTGTTGATCATTTCCTCGTCATATTTCTGTGATATTTCTGTAAATATAGATTCCTCTCTTTTAAAATCAAAGTTAGCGCCTAGTTTGCTGATGCTGACACTTTGGTCGGCTCTGCTTACGAGATAGCTTCTGGCTTTTCCGGTTTTCGGATCATATGTGGGATGATGATAGAATTTTTCAGGAACAAAGTTACCGCCCAGTTCTCTGTTAATCCGCCGCAGCAGGTTCAGGTTAAATTCCGCAGTGATGCCGTGAGGATCATCGTATGCACGAAGGATGGTCTCAGGAGCTTTTTTCAGGTCGAAGCCGATGAGCAGCAAATCGTTCTTGTTCATGTTTTTATTCAGCGAACGGAGAAAGTTAAAAGCTGCGTCATATTCGAAATTGCCTATTGTTGCACCCAGGAAGAGCAGGACTTTTCTCCCGTTTTCTTTCACATTCAGCTTTTCCAATGCATGGAAGTAATCCCCCGGGTAGGGTTCAACCTTTAATTCGGGGAATTTCTTTGAGAGATGCTTCTTCATAAGGTTCAGCACGTTGGCTGATATGTCAATAGGAAGATACCGGAAAGGTATTGCTTCATCCATAAAATGGTCCAGCAGCAATTCAGTTTTTTGTCCGTCGCCGGCTCCCAGTTCAGTGAGTAAAAAAGGTGACCCGTTCCCGTCGAAATCTGAAAGCAATGCATCCTTGTGGTTGTTGAGTATTTCGTATTCACAATCGGTAAGATAATATTCCTCCATGTCCATGATCTTCTGGAACAGTTTGTCCCCTTTAGCATCATAGAAATATTTTGATTTCAGATATTTGGGGATGGAAGAAAGACCCTCGTAGGTATCATGAGCAAAGTCAGAACCAGTTTTTATCTTTTGTTCTTTTACAGGAATGTTTTGTCTCATATTTTCTTTTTTTATGTACCCTAACCGTATTGTAAAAAATTAAGGGTAATGTGCAACAACTAACAGTCATTCATTTAAAACCAAATTAATTCCAAATTGTTTAATTGGTGCTTAAGGTGCTTTGAGAATTGTCTTTATACGGGAATTTTCAATCTTAAGACATAAAATGATAACCACAGACGGTTTATCACGTATAAGCCTATATCAATAGAGGATACCATAAGCCCTCAAACATTAAGAGATAAAAATCGAGTGGTTTTTAATATTTTTATAGTTTTGTATTAATAATGAAAAGAGTGAATAATGAATAATGCATTTCTAAAAACAAAATTCCGCATTCTTTCCGCCTTAGGACTCATCCCCGGATCGGATTCCATCGAGAAAAAGGAAAAAGCCATAGAAAGGGAATACGATCATCTGATCCAAATACAGCAGTCAGACGAACTAGCAAGATATGAGGAACTTAAAAATTATTTTAGATCCGGTGAATTCAAAAAGAAGAAGAAAGAAATTAATGCCCTGAAATATAAACACAGCGAACCTTACCGCAAAGAAAAGCGATTCAAGGAGCTTAAAAATTCCGAACCGGTAAAAACTTACCTGAAAGTTGCTGACTCGAAAGATCTGGATCATTATCTCAGGATGAAGGATTCTGACCGGCTGAATCGATTCTTTGAACTGAAAGAGTTTTTTGAGTCCGGTCAGTTTGAATCATTCAAGGGCTCACTGAAGAACAAAAGAAAAGAAAAGGAAAAGGAATACAAGGATACGCTGGCTGAGCATAAAAAGCTAAAAAAATCAAAGAAGTCACAGAATTCTGACAAGTCAGGGAGATTGAATGAGCTGGAGAAGAAAGTAAATTCTGAAGAATTTAAACAGATACCGGAAGAAATCCGGAACCTGAAGTTTAAAAATACAGAAGAATACGGAAAATACCAGGAATACAAACGACTGAAAAAAGACAAAGACATTAAAAAAGCCCTTCGGTTCAAGAACAGCAAGAAATTTGCCATTTATCAGTCGGCAGTGGAATCCGAGGCACTTAAGGAGTACCAGGACTTAAAGGACTATATAGAAAGCGACGATTTCATTGAAAACAAAGGATATTTAAAAACACGCAATAAATTTAAGTTAAGTCGTTTATACCAGAACCTTCAGGAATACAAAGAACTGAAAAAGGCTGAAAACATCCGTTGGTATTACAAAAATAAGGATGCCAAAAGGTTTGAATTTTTCCGGAGATATGAAAGAACATTCCTGGATACTTTTGAAGGGAATGATATTGACGCGAATAAATGGCTCACAAGTTACTATTGGGGCAAAGCCCTGATGAATGAAAGCTATGTACAAGCCACTGATGCCCACTTTTTCACCGAAGGCAGCAATCTTGAGATTGATAACGACGTTCTGAGGATCATCACAAGGCAGGAAGAAGTGGAAGGTAAGGTCTGGCATCCCAATTTCGGATTTTATCCAAGAAAATTTTCATACACATCGGGGTTAATCAACACAGGTCAAAGCTTCCGGCAGAAATACGGATTGTTCAGGGCTAAGGTCAAACTCAGCCAAGCCCCGCATTTACGCCACGCCTTCTGGATGGTTCCGGAAAAGATACTTCCGGAAGTGGATGTATTCAACTATTCAGGAGATAATCCAAGGCATATAGAGTTTGGTAGCTATAAAGGCAATCCTGACAATTCAAACAATATGAAGCTCAGGAGAGCGTCCGTTAAAGGTCCGAATTTCTGCAAGCGGTTTTATATTTTCTCACTGGAGTGGAAGCCCGGAACACTTATCTGGAAAATCAACGGAATAACCGTGAACAAATTCAATTTCAACATTCCCGAAGAGTCAATGTATATGATCCTGAATTCCGGTCTTAACGGGGAAATTAATGGTAAATGGCTTCCCAAAGAAATGCAGGTGGATTGGGTGGATGCATTTAAGGAAAAATAAATGAGTAGTGTGCTAAATGCTTCTTCATTTTTCCTTTCCTGCAGCTTTGTCTGTAGCTTCGGGGTTCTGAATATCCTTTATATTGGAGTGCAGAAAGATGTTTTTGGTTTCCCATTTTGAAGAATCCCTGTTCCACCGCTCCTGCACCATTTGTTTTACTTCCCCCTGGTCATCGTAGCTAAAGATATTCCTGATGGCATTATTCCATTCCCGGTCCCTGTAATCCCAACGTTGCTCAATTTCGCGTGTCAGTTTCCTGTTATCATAATCCCTCAGAAATCTCAATCCGTTCATCCAGCGGTTCATATTTTGATTCCATGTGGACCGGGTCTCCTTTACCTTGTTACCTTTTAAGTTGTAGTGCATATAATACTTCCCCCGGTTATCCCACGATTCTGTAAAACTGTTCCAGGATTCCACCAGGGTTTCATTCGGGGGGCCTGTGCCATCATTATATATGAACGTATAACGGGTATCATTCGACCATGTATCGGTGGCAGGAGAATACACTTTAATCAATACTTCTTTTTCTTCGCCCAAAAGATTGTAATCGATCAGGTATCTTACTGTACTGAACCATTGACCTGCGGCTTGCTGCCATTCATGATAAAGTACCTCACTTTTATTACCATAACGATCGTAAGAGAAAGTTTTAAGTTTCAGATTGATCCATTTTTCCTGAGCGGCACTCCATTGCTGGTTGAGATTCTCCATCAGGTTTGCCTGCTCGTTATATTGTTTTATGGTACGGTTGTAATTTTCCCACTTACCATTTTGGGAATTCCACCTTTCGTTCAGTGTTCCGGCAAGCTGAGCAGAGTCTCTGTAATATTTGATTTCCCTGCTAAAAAGGATCCATTTGGTGGAATCTTTTTCCCATTTATGGGTGTAGTTTGTATCGCTTCTAACCACTTCCATCTGTTTAAACAAGGGCTGGCTATTGGATACAACAGACTTTTTCTTTTTTGTTGTGTCATTTGAAACCGGAGCCGCCATATCTTTTTTATGGATCACAATGTGCTGGTCTATCAGATCATAAGCCAGTGTTGTGTCCCTGAAAAGGGAGTCCAGAATATTACTCAGGGAAGTATTTTTGAATGAAAGTGAAATCAGTTTGTCATCATCCACAAGGTTGGAATTATATGAAAACTTATAGTCGGTGATTCGTTTCAGATGCATGAATGCCTTATGGAGCGGTTCCTTATCCATTTCCAGCCGGATCTTCCGTTCCAGAATGTTTTCCTGCGCCCTGACAAATTTATTATTAAGTGAGAAAACAGTCAATGCAGCCAGCAACAATATGGTATTTACGTTTTTCATATAATAGCTAACGGGAACTTAACAAATAAATGATGTGCTTTGTTCAGCTTACATCTTTTTTAATAACGTATTCATTCTCATTGATCTTATTTATTTCCAAATTAAAAGTTGTTGCAATTACATCCAGCACTGTATCAATGGATTCATTGGTAAAATTGGTAGTGATCCTGTAATTTTCAATTTCCGGATTCCTGATATTAATCTTTACATTATAGGTTCTCATCAGGGTTTTTGAAACCCGCTCCAGTTCCTGTCCCTTAAAAACGAGTCTACCAGTGGTCCATGCAAGGTAGTTCGGGTCCTTTTGCTTTTCTTTTTTCAGTATATCATCACCGATAATTCCTTTGTAACCTGCATCTATAATGAGGTGCTCATCCTGTTTGTTTCTCCTGGCAACCTTAACCCTGCCTGACTGAACCAGCACTTCCACCTTATTGTCGGGTAAATTGGTGTTAACATCGAATGAAGTTCCTATTACTTCAATCTGAGCATTGTTGGCATTTATGATGAAAGGTTTGGCAGGATTTTTTTCTACATCAAAGAACACTTCTCCGTTGATGATAACCTCTCTCTTGCCTGTTCTAAATTGCTTGGGATAATTCAGTTTTGAGTTATAATTCAGAAAGGCCAGTGAGCCGTCCGGTAAAACCACTTTTTTGTTTCGTATATCATGTGGGGTATCAACAGTTACTGTCCGGGCTGGTTGGTTTAATTGCTGGTAGGTAAAAAAAGCACCTGTTCCGATACCTATAATCAATACTGCAATAGCAGCATACCGCAACAATGCATTGTTAAATGTGAAAACAGGTTTTTCCCTAGCCGGCCGGGTTTGTTCCTCTGCAGCAATCCTGTTCTTAAGATTGTTCCAGGCTTTCTCCGTGTTAATTTCTGATCTGTTGGAATGTTCAATTTGGTTCCAGTACATTTTTATCTCCTCAAAGGCTTTAAGATTGTCTTTGTCTTTGTTGATCCACCGGCTGACTTTTGCCTTTTCCTTTTTATCCGCCTCATTGGACAGATATTTTGCCAGTATTTTCCATTTCACCATAACGGCTGAGATTTAAATCACTTTTAGATATTCATTCAGGTTCTTACGAAAGATTTTTAGTGCTTTTCCCATGTTTGATTCCACGGTTTTAACGGATATTGACAGTTTCTCTGCAATTTCTCCGTATTTTAATCCCTGAAACCTGTTCATTCTGAAAATCTCTCTTGCTCTCTCGGGCAATTGTTTTAATGTATTTTCAATTAACAGGTCCAGTTCCTTTGCGTTGAGTTCATCAAGCGGCGTGGAAACCTGCTCAACGGGCGCATTTTTGATATAATCCGAGTATTGATCGGCCATATTCTGTGAACGTATTATTTTAAGGCATTTATTCCGGGTTGATGTATACAGGTATGATTTAACCGATTGCCGGATTTTTATCCGTTCCCGTCCCTGCCAAATATTGAAAAATACATCCTGCACCGCCTCTTCTGCCTGATCCATATCCTTCAGGTAATGGTTTGCATAAAAACAGAGCGCTTCATAATAATCTTTGAATAAGATTTCAAAAGACTTAATATCACCTTTTTTGACTTCTTTTATGAGCTTTTTTTCACTTGCTTTCATGCTCAGGATTGGTTCGGCTATGATTGGAATCCTTCAAAATCGAAGTAAGAAGGGTATCAAACCTAACAAGATACCCTCCTTACACATCCACCTTTGCAAAACTACTAATTATTATCCTGATTTTGTTCTTCGGGCTTTTGTTCCTGGTCAATCTCTCTGATATCTGAATATAGGAAGATGTTTTTGGTTTCCCAATTTGAAGCATCCCGATTCCAGCGTTCTTCAACCATTTGTTTCATTTCTCCTTCATCATCGTAGCTGAAGAGGTTTCGGATGGCATTGCTCCATTCGTCAGACCTGTAATCCCATCTTTGCTCAATTTCGCTGGTCATGTTCCTCTTTTCATAATCCATGAGAAATCTTAATCCGTTGATCCATTTGTTCATGCTCTCATTCCACGTAGCCCGGGTTTCCTGAGTTTTGTTGCCTCTGAAGTCATAACGCATGGAGTATTTACCCCTGCTTTCCCAGGATTCACTGAAGCCGTCCCAGGATTCAACAAGGGCCTCATCAGGGTGACCGTAGCCATCATCATATATGAAGGTGTACCTCGTGTCGTTTGACCAGGTTTCGGTAGAAGGAGAATAATTCTTGATCAGCACTTCGCTTTGTTCGCCGTACATATTGTATTCAATAAGGTACCTTACGGTGCTGAACCATTGGCCGGCAGCCTGCCTCCATTCATGGTAAAGAATCTCGCTTTTGTTTCCACGCCGGTCATAAGTATAGGTCCGTAACTGAAGGTTAACCCATTTGTCCTGATTGGCATCCCATTTCTGATTCAGGTTTTCCATCAATTTGTCTTTTTCGCCATAGCTTTTTACGGTACGGTCAAAATTTTCCCATTCCTTGTTTTCATCATTCCATCTTTCATTGAGCCTACCGATCAGCAGCCGGTCTTTTTTGTAAAGGCTGATTTCTCTGTTATAGAGTTCCCAACGGCTGGAATCCTGATTCCATTGGTGGGTGAAATTGGTATCGACCATCTCCACTTCCATTTGTTTAAATAATGATTCGGTGTTGGATATTCTCTGGGATATATCCTGAGCAAACCCATTGATTGAAAAGGCTAAGGTCAATATTGCAATTTGAATAGCCAGGAAAAGGTTCCTGCTTCGCCAACTTCTGTTTACTTGTGTTTTCATGATTTTGAATTTTAATTGTTTATTCTATCGGTTATTTTCTTAAAATCTATAAATTTATTTTGCCTTCACTACTATGATCCACTTATTGCATTTTACCCTATCGAAAAAGGGAAAAAATTTTTTTGAGTACGGATTTATGCTGAAGCTAAGGCGAAGAGCTGAGAGCTCAGGGCAAAGAGCAAGAAGTTTCAGGTTTAACGTTTCAGGTTTCAGAACAATGTTTGGGTGAGGAAGAAGATAAAGGGCAGGGTAATGATGCTTAATAGGGTAGAGAGGGACATGTTTTGTGTAGCATAATAATCGTCCTTGTTATACTGCTGGGCCAGGATTACCATCATGGTTCCGCATGGCATGGCTGTTTCGAGTAGTATAACCGTAAGTGCGGTATGATCGATATAAGGCTGAATCCAAACCATTGCCATGCTCAACAGAAGCATGAGCACTATCGGACCGATAAGCAGTTTGTTCATGCTTACCATCAAAACGCTTTTCTTGTTTGGTATGGATTTCAGGCTGATGTCCGCCAACAGGGCACCAATATAAAGCATGGCCAGGTATAAAGTTGTCTGACCAAGCCCTTCCAGTGAATCGAAAAGGAACCCCGGTATTTGAATGCCTGTAAGCAGCATGATCAGGCCAATAAAAAAGGAGATGGTATTGGGATTCAAAAGCTTTTTCAGATGTTTGGCCTTGCTTTGCTGTTTTTCTTTTGTGAGGATGTAAACACCCAGGGTCCACGTGAGCGTGTTTTGAGTAAGAAAATAGATAATTCCATATAATATACCTTCTCCGTTAGGAAATACGGCATTTAGTATCGGAAATCCAAGAAATACGATGTTGCCGAAACCCGAATGGAGCGTGTGTACGGTGGCTCTCTGCGGGGACAGTTTGAGCAGACGGCCGGTCAGTCTGCCAATGTTGAGAAACAATATAATGGCAAAAGCAGCAATAAGGATGATCAGTCCCCAGCTAAGGAGAATATCCCTGTTGATTTCCAGCGAAGATATCCGGGTGATGATGAGAAAGGGAAGGGTGATGTTGAAAATGATTCTGGTGAGGCCAGTTTTAAATTCATGGCGGATGATATTGAGCTTTGTCGCAATCAGACCGATTAATGCCAGGATGACAAGTACTACTATTTGCTGAATGATAATGTCTACCTGCATATGATTTTATGAAGATATTCCGTTCGGATTGGGTACATGCCAAAACGTTTAACTGCTAAATAAAAAGTGAGGCAAATATTTAAAAATTTGTACAAATATTTCTATTTTTGCGCTGCAATTTTGAGATGGGTTCTTTAAAAGGATGTAAAAAATATATCGGGGTGTAGCCCCGCCGAATGGCGGGGCGCTATGT
>CAYNPZ010000093.1:0-14496 GCA_964399175.1 uncultured Bacteroidales bacterium
TTTGATTTTCTCCGAAGCCTTTTCTTTTCATTACTCCCCATGCCCGGTTACCCCTCAGATAGGAAATGTTGCCTTTAATGTTCCAGTATACAATAAAGGGATGATAGAGGAATGGTTCCACCAAAGCACTTATAAACAGCTGAAGGTTTTCTCTGGGGTTTTTATAGGGATGAAAGGTAAGTTCATCATAAAGTATGGAGAAAAAAGAAAATGACAAGGCAAAAAGGTAGATAAAAAGTAATATGGTCAGGAAAAGAGGCCAGTTGACAAGGCCTATAATGGCCATAATCAGAAAGTAGGTAAATCCAAGGATTTCAATAATGGGAGCCATCCATTCAAAAAAGAACCAGTAGGGATAACCAAGCATACCCAACGAACCATATTTAGGATTAAAGAACAGTTTTTTATGAAGAAATAGCGTATCCATGGTACCCCGTATCCACCGGTTTCTTTGCCGGCCCAGAATCTTTGGGCTGTCTGGTACTTCGGTCCACAACAAGGGATCCGGAAGATATTTTACCTTATGTTTGATTCCCTTTTCGTACATATTCCGACGCATCCGTACGACCAGCTCCATGTCTTCACCTACCGTTTCTTTAAGATAACCACCGCATTGTATAACCGCCTCCCGGTCGAACATACCTATGGCCCCCGAAATGATCAACAAACCATTCATGTGGCTCCAGGCAATCCGGCCAATCATAAATGCCCGTGTATACTCAAGAACCTGTATACGAGGCAGCAATCTATCGGGCACCCTCCGTTCTATCAACCTTCCCTTTTCAACTTTACATGAATTGGCTACATGAACCACACCTCCAACTGCAATCAGTTTTCTTTTGTGGTTCTGCATAAAGGGCTGTGCCAGCTTAAGAAGGGCATCATGTTCTATGATCGAATCAACATCCAGACAAACCACATAGGTTTTACTGGAAGCATTCAAACCCGCATTCAGTGCATCGGATTTCCCTCCGTTTTCCTTATCGATGACCATTAAATTGTGATAGGCTTTGTTTGTGGAGCGGTAGACGCCTCGTATTGGCCGGGTATCCAGTCTTTCATAAACATAATAACTCACCTTCTTAAGCTCATAGGCTGCAATGACCCTTTCAAGACTATCATCCGTGCTACCGTCATTCACTATAATCACATCGTAGTTGTTATACTGAAGATTAAGCAAAGCCCGGATGTTTGCCACAACACTCTGTTCCTCATTATAACAGGGTGCTATAACCGATATTTCCGGGGCAATGGGTGAGTTTATAATCTTGTGGTAATCTACCGCCCCGGTTTCTTTCATATACCTATTCAGGTAATATCCGGCAATCAACCATAAAATCACATAAGCTCCTGTAATCATAAAAGAATACAGCAATATTACATTATCGATAGTATTGGTCAGGCCCTGAAGAAAATTTTCCATATCAACTGGCATTTTCAATTATATGATGACACATGGAACGTATAGATTTATATTCCGTTTGATCTCTGAGATCTTTCAGATCCTGCTGGTTGTTTAGGCTTTGGTTGTAAAAAGATTCCAGCAGATAAAACAGCATCTTATTATCAGATTCTATTTCAAGTATCTCACGATACATTTGTTTCCTGAGCTTTTTCTTTCTCACAAAATAGTCGATCATCACCTTTTTAACAGCAGGAGTTTCATTCAGATAATAATAACGGAGGAGGTCATCCACTCCCTTTACTTTAAGCTCAACAATCGTTTTATAGGCTTCGAGCCTGATCTGCTCGTTGGAATGATTGATCAGCCTGAGCAGGTCTTCCGGATTTCTGCTTTTCAGGTAATACCAGCGGATCAGACGCAAAGCAAATACAATAACGGATTCATTGCCCGATTGAAGGAATTCATACAAATCAGGTACTGGTATGGAATTATTGATCATGGTTTCATAAAGATTCAACTGATCCCATTCAGTCAATGTATGGGAATATCCTTTAAGAAAAGAAAGCGCCTGGTCAGAATACTGGCTGATATAGGCAAGCTGGCTGTATAACCTGACTTGTGGATTCGGATTCTCGGTGAACCTGGAAAGGTTTACCAGCATTTCGCCTCTGAATGGACGAATTGAAAGATACTTCAGGTAGATAGCCTTAATGTGCCAGGCGCCCCTTCTGATTTTCTTAAGCAAATAGGGCTGTAAATTGTTATCCCTGTATAAATATCTGAGTTTTATCTGCTTTCTCCCATATATCACATTGGCAAGCTCGTATAGCTGTTCAATGAGTATCTTTTTGTTGGTAGCATAATCCAGATTGGGAAGATAAGGCACATCCGTTTCATTTTGTTCATTCAGATAGCTGATCAAAATCTCTTTGTACAAGGCCCAGGTCTTTTTCTTTTTTTTATAACGGTAATACCTGTAATATTTGACACTGAAAACCAATATCATAATAACCACGATGGATACAATAAAGACTACCATCAGAAAGGAAAAAACAGGGATCAGTTTATAAAACAAGGAATTGTAGCGAAAAGAACCCCTGCCATTTCTTCTCAATCCCTCATTTAAAAATTCATTCAATTCCTCAAAAAGGCCCATCGTTTTAATTTCCAGGCTTGTATCGGATATCTTATTCAGAGAATAGCCATCAATTTCAAACCTCTGTTTTTCAGAAGCTGAATATGAATGACTGCCGGATAGGGGCAAACCGGTTAACAGAAGCACCGAGACAATCAAAAATATGGAAAACCACCATCGATTCATCATCATCCAGTATATTAATAAAATTGATACATAATATGCAATTCAGTACTTATATGATTCCGGAAATGATCTTCCCGATATTCCTCATCACGATAAATCAAATCCACTTTAAAAAGCCAGTGTTTTATATTTTCCTGATATTCTAAATGAAATCCAAGTGTATTGAGCCGGTTGATTTCTTCAAAATCGACCACATAGGCAAGGCTTTCGGGTGAAGAGCCATATTCAAGCTTCATCCCGACATAGTCATCACTGGTGGCCAGGTATCTTCTGACCCGAAGTGTATAAGTCTGGCTTGTTATCCGTTCTCCCGGATTGATCCAGGTCCGGAATGCAAACCAGTATTTACGATAGTATAAACCCAAAGAACCGCTATAGATGAATAGCGGTTCTTCGAGGTTAAATCCGCGCAAACCTCCGGAAAGTTCAATTCCGCTGTCAAAATTATGAAACCATTCTGCACCATAGCGATGTTCAGGGAACAAAGGGGATCCGCTATAAGCATAGTTTAAATAAAGATAATCGGATGAAGATAAACGGGGATATGCATCCAGCCAGTATTGAAACCCAGCGTTATTGGAACCAGCTAAGGAAGGGGGTGTCGAACCAACCAGCCGGCCATAATTGATCATTCCGATTAGAAGCGTATTTTTCAGATTGAAATCAGCCCTCGCTGAGGTCAAATGCCACCTTTTGATCCAGGGTTTTCTGAAAAAACTAAAGCGATGCACCAGCCCGGCTTGTTTTACCAGGCCCGGATTGAGTTCTTTATAAAGCACATTCCCCTCCTTATGGGCCGGATTAATTGTTAAAAGATATTCCAGGGTCTGGGAAGCCATTTCATCTTTTTCCAGCTGATGCAAAATTTCAGCCTTCTTATAGATCATTTTCTGGTTGCTCGGATAATATTTTGCTCCCTCATTCGCATATTCCAATGCCTTTGAATAATTACCGGCCCATCTTTCCAGATCAATGATCGCCTGAAGACAATCATAATGTTTGGGCATCTGTTCATAAACCCTCAACAATTCCTTTCGGGCACTGTCCTGCATATCGTCCCAAATCAATGTTCTACCTGCAAGCGCCCGGGCATCATGGTAATCCGGTGCCTGAGAAAGAATGTCGTAACAAATCTCCCTGGCTTTTTGGGTTTCCTGATCAAATGCCAGCTTTCTGGCTTTCTGAAATTGCTCAGGAATGTTCTCTTCCTGAGCATGGAGCACCTCTCCCATCAACCCGATCAACAAGCAGAAAAACAGAAAACTCTGAAATAAATGTTTGATTGATTTTATCTTAACAGCGTTCAGCTTTTTGTTATAATCCATTGGTTTATCCTGCTTTTTAATTGCCATTGCTTATTGAAATAAATCATTCAAGATGAATGATATGGTGTCCTTTCTTGTAAAATCCAACATTCTGTGAAAATAAGCCAGGGGTATGCCTATCTGGCCACAGGCATCGCGTAGATTTTGCTCCACCGATTCATAGATTTCCCTGTTATTTTCAAATTTATGGTCCACAATCTTCATTCTGAGATGTTTCTGCAGCACATTTACCGCATTAAAATCCAAGCCAATGACGTCAACGGAGAGGCCTGTTTCAACCATGTACTCTGAAGCCGTTCTGAAATTAAATGATGGAGCCCGATAAATTAACAAATCCCGTATTTCCTGAGCAGGCATCAAGGTAGGCTCCATTCCTTCCAGCAGCACAAATGACCGTTTATCCACCACCATGGAATTATTCAGCAGCTCATTGATTTTTCCGGCCTGCCGATCAGGAAAACTTGTTACATGGAAATCATCCAGAATTTTTGAAATATACCGCTCTGCTTCTTTTTTCTTATCGATTAAAACATCGAGGCTAAGGCTGTATTTAAATTTATTAAACTCAAATTCATTGTCCTTCAGATGCCTGGGCAATTCTTCACCATTGGTCATACAAAAGATTAATACAAGCTTAAACCAAAGATCATTATCGGTTAAGCTTTGAAATAGACCCAATTCAGGCATGGGAATACGATGAATCAGGTATCGGCTTATCTTTAATATTTTCTGGATGGCTTCTTCATTGAGGTGCTGTTCATTTACAATAATGCTTGAATCGATATCCAACTGATCGGAGAGTTCAAAATCCAACTTTTCGATCTCCTGGGGCAAACGATCCGGGTTAAATGGTTTGGTAATATAAGAGTCTGCATTAAGCTGGTAAGCCTTGTAAACCGTATCAAGATTTTGTACGGAAGAGAGCACAATGGTTTTGGGCTTATGTTCCTGGTTGCTTATAAAATGAAGCACTTCCAGCCCTGTATAATAGGGAAGCAGTATTTCCGTAATGACCAAATCAAAATGCTCCAAATTTAACATTCTGAAAGCTTCTATGCCGTCGGGGGCCAGGTACGTGTGATGGCCGGCTTTTTCAAGTATCGATTGTATCAAGCTGCCTATCAACTCATTGCTTTCAGCTATTAAGATTCGCATCAGGCTTAAAAATTTTCCGTCAATATTAATTAATTTTACATACAAAATATAAAAGATTTATGGAAGAAAAATTAACATTCATCAATTATAATGACATATTTGATATGTTAATAGAGAAAGAAGAGGAATGCATGGATATTTATAATGCCTTTTCACGGATGTATGAGAATATGGAATTGCGCAAAACCTTTGAGCAATTTGCACGTTATGAGATGGCCCATATTAATGAATTGAAAAATCTCAGACTACAATATCCCACCGGTAACTTTTCGAATCCCGTTACGGTAAAGATCAATCAAAGCCAACCGGAACCGGATAATTTTAAAATTATGACCTATCGCGACATCCTGGAATTTGCGATAGAAAAGGAAAGAATATCCGAGCTTATTTACAGGGAAATGGCCGATCAGGTTGAGGACGAAGAGGTGAAACAACTCTTTCTTAAAAATTCAGAGGCAGAAAGAAGGCATCGCCTTCGGATTGAAAAGATGCTGCATTTTGAAGATAATGACTCCGATACAATTTGATTAACACGCGTTGTAAAACAGATTCGCCTATGCACATACCTATCCCGACCCTCCCAGAGATTTCACCTTTTATAAAGAAAACCCTTTCGCTTGTGGTTATATTTATTCTTTTACTGATGGCGCCCAAAATAGTTCACGCCCAAACCCCGGACAATGAATGCCAACCAAACCCGGAAGTGCCCTTTTCAGTAAACAAAACCAGCCTTACCGTTTGGAATGGATGCCGTTACGTTCCAATATTTATCAAGGGGATCAATCTGGGGGTTGCCGTTCCGGGAACTTTTGCCGGTCAGCTGGCAGCTTCGCGGGAACAATACAGAAAATGGATTTCCCAGATACGCGAAGCCGGGTATAATGCCATACGCATCTACACACTTCATTATCCAAGATTTTATGAAGAACTCAGGGCCTTTAACAAAGCTCACCCCAAAAATCCATTGTATCTCCTTCAGGGTATCTGGCTGGAAGGCGGTCTGCCGGATTACAATGACGACCTGCATTTTTTAACCGATACCTTCGACTACCAGATTCGTGAAACCCTTGACTGTGTTCATGGCAACCGCACCATTGAACATCGGTTTGGAAAAGCATATGGGGAGTTCCAGGCTGATGTTTCAGAATGGACCCTGGGGTATATTATCGGCCGTGAGATTATTCCCAGGGAAGTACTGACTACAAATAAAAACCATCCGGGAGATAATGCTTACAACGGTGAGGTTTTCTCATTGCCTTCGGGTAATCCAACAGAATATTGGATTACCCGGCGGCTCGATAACCTGGTTCAATATGAGCGCTCGGCATACAATACTGAACGGCCGGTGAGCTTTTCAAGCTGGCCTACGCTTGATCCGCTCGAACATCAGGAAGTTTTCCCGGATGAAGATACCGCTTCAATAGACCTTGCCAATCTCAGATTCTCTCACTCATCCGGCGGGTATTTCGCAAGCTATCATGCCTACCCTTATTATCCCGATTTTATCAGCACAGATCCATACTATCAATCCTTTTCAGATCATCTTGGGCAAAACAGCTACCTGGGATACTTACATGATCTGAAAAATCACTACGATCATTTCCCCTTGATCATTGCCGAGTTTGGTGTACCTTCAAGCTGGGGGATAGCTCATTATTCCTATTCAGGAATGCATCACGGAGGAAACAGCGAGGTAGAACAAGGCAATTCGAATATTCGTTTGCTGAACAATATCTTTAACAGCCATTGCGGTGGAGGGATTCAATTTTCCTGGATTGATGAATGGTGGAAGCCAACCTGGGTTACCACTCCCCTGGATTATTTCACCCACCGGCGACCTTTATGGCATAATGTCACTGCCGCAGAGCAAAATTTCGGACTCTTAAAATTCGAAAAAGAGTCACCGGATTATGAATTATGGGAGACAAACGCAGATGGCAAATCCATTGAAGCTGCATACGTTACTCATGATTATTCGTACTTTCATTTACGTCTGGATTTAGAAGAAAAGCTACGACCGGATGATTCAATCTGGATAGCA
Organism: uncultured Bacteroidales bacterium; assembly: GCA_964399175.1. GTDB lineage: Bacteria > Bacteroidota > Bacteroidia > Bacteroidales > UBA12077 > JAGXLC01. Next base: position 7,248 of record CAYNPZ010000093.1, read on the forward strand.
CTTGACACGTATTCAGCAAACTTAGGAGAAAAAATTCTGCCAACCGGAGACACTGTTCAGAACAGGGCCGAATTTGCATTAAAAATCACCAACCATGATGCCGAACTTTACGTAACCCAGGCTTACGACCTGTTTGGTATAAAATTTGGCATTTCATCCCCGAAACAGCGATATCACTCCATCCCTACCGCTGGTGCTCCCTGGAATATAGTCCGGTGGAAAAATAACGTGGGCACACTTGATGTCCAATACATAGGAGATATGAACACCCGAATGGTAAACCAGCCCCCGTCAAGTAAAGATGCCGTTTTTATATCTGAGAACCAAGTTGAGATCCGGCTTCCCTGGTCATTGCTTCAGTTTGTTGATCCCAGCACCATGAGGGTAATGCATGATGACCGTACCACATATACCACCGAAGATACCACCTCCGATGGAATTGCCATATCCGCTTTCTATCTTAACCATCAAATGATACCAGATACCCGTTACACCTGGAATCACTGGAATAGCGTAAACGATGTTAGAGCTGTTGAAAAGGCTTCTTATTCCATCATCAAAAATCAAATCGGTCAGTTCAACAACCCGCCCATAGCCATCTGCGATTCATATACCGCAACAGAAAATGAGCCTTTACAGGTACCTGAAAAATCGGGGATATTGACAAATGATTTTGATATAGATGGGGATGCATTTGATCTGGGAATCATTAGAAGACCAGAACATGGTACATTGGATGTTTCAGCTAACGGAGCTTTTATTTATGAGCCTTCCAAAAATTATTTTGGCACGGATTCCTTTACATATTATCTTTATGATGGAGCTGCCCATTCGGATACAACGCGGGTGAATATTGACATGGGCAGCTCAGAAAAAAACCAGGTAATGATATACCCCAATCCCAGCCAGGACAAAATCAATATCCGTACTGGAGGATATCCTGATTTTGACCGCTTAAGGATCGTCAGATTTAACGGCAAGGAAGAAATGGCAAAAACCATTACATCAAACAATGTAATCCTCGACATTTCAACACTTTCAGCAGGCTCTTACCTGCTCATTCTCGAAAACGAAGAGGAACACATTACCAGGTCTTTTATTGTAAGGTAAGTGAACATTTTCAGGCACCATTTGTTAACTTTTTGTTTGAATTCCATATCTTTATCAAAATGACTGATCTGATACATCTTGTATATATAAGCTTTGCCGGGAAGTCCTTATCTGAAAAGGAACTCGAATCATTATTAAAAGAGATCCGGAAAAAGAATGCACAGCAGAATGTGACCGGTTTGCTGCTATATAATAACCTCAACTTTATCCAGGTTATTGAAGGAGCCACAGAAACCATCCATAAAGTATTTAACGCCATTGAGCGGGACAGCAGGCATACCAATGTAGTAAAACTACTGGAAGAACCTATTAAAAAGCGGGCTTTCCCAGATTGGTATATGGGATATAGAAAGCTCACCAAGGAACAGTCATCAAGCATTCCGGGGTTTTCAAATTTCCTGAACGGTGAGGATCAGGAAAAAATCATACGGGGGAGCACTCAGCAGGTAATGCACCTGCTGAACAGCTTCAGGAAATATACGTGAAACGGTTTATTTCAAACCATTATATTATATCATGCACTATTGTGGCTTTTTTATACCAAATGGCTGAGTACCAATAATGGTCTCTCCGGGTCCATAAACTTCCGCACGTACGTAGCCTTCCTCCGGAAATTGATCATCCGCACGAAATACGTTTCCCCTCTCCAGGACTTCACCCTCTGCCATCCATCTTATCGAATCCGCACCGTTTGTCTCCAGCCTTATCGTTCCTTTTCCGCGGCTTACAACTACTTTCTCAATCTCCGGAGGTTGCGGTCCCTCGTGACCATCAGGGGCATAAACATAAAATAAGCGTCCTTGTTTTAATCCCTTTCGTATCCATTCCTCGCTGAGTTCAGGTAAAACAAGAAGGTTCCAGTTACGTCCCAGATGATTTTCACTATGCATATCATCGTTTGAGAAACCCCACACCGGTCTGTCAGGCATTGAATGTGTAAGCAGGGAATCCCAAAATCGACGGTCACCGGAATACCGATCTCCCTGGTTATATACCTCTATACCAAGTAAGTGATCATAACGCTGGAAAAAATTGAGGTACCAATCCACATCATGTTGATAACGACCCGGATGATAGAATATGGCAAGGCCCTCCTTTTTTGCCGTAGCCGCCAGGGACTTTTCTTCCTCACTTGTACCATTATGATCATTAAATAAACTGCCCGTATGATGGTGTTCCGAAAGCTCATTTCCCTGGATATCGAACATGCCCAATTCAGAGGGATCACGGTTTTCATACTTCAGATTATCTTCCTGGAGCGCTCCTTTTTCCAATCGTCGTTTAGCCCCTTTGCTGGGTTGCATCTCAGCAAACCGGGTCCATGGCCAGGTCACTTCATTGTGATCGGTAATGGCCAATATATCATAACCCAATTGATGATACCTATCCGCAACAGTATGTGGATTCATACGTCCATCGCTACGTGTAGTATGGGTATGAAGGTTGGCCTTATACTGCTGATGCGCATCCCAGTCAACCTGCTCATAAGGATTATCAATATCCCAACCGGAACCACAACCCGTTAACAAAAAGACAATTAATGGAAAAATGAACCAATAAACAAGAATTGTCGTCGGTCCGAATGACATTTTTAATTTTGCCTGCATAAAACACTAAATTTTTGGGTTTATACTATATTTCAAACTGTTATAAAACCACTTTTCAGATGAAAAATATAAAAAAACACGGAAAAGAGCAAATGAAAGTAATAAAAAAACTCTTTAACAGACAATAAACTAACAAACCATTCGGGTTTGAATGCAAGAGATAAATTATCTGGGCCTGGAAAAAATAACTCCTGTCTTATCCTTGTTGACCTTCAGATATAGCCGGTTTTCGATGTACCCGATGATACGCTCCATCACACTTTCTGCTCCACTTATGCTTTTACACAGCATTACCATATCATCGGCATAGCGGACAAAACGATGGACTCGGCGGTTGAGTTCCCTCTCCAGCTCATTGAGCGTGATGTTACTCAAAAGGAAACTTAACGGGCCGCCTTGCGGTACACCACGCCTGGTCTTCTCAAACCTATGATCTACTACAACTCCTGCGTTCAGATATTTGTGTATAAGTGAGAGGACCCTGCCATCATTGCTGGTAATATCAATCATCCTGAGGTGGAACCTATGATAATCGGCCGTAATTTTCTGGTAAAGATCAATGCCAATATCGGTAATTCGCCTACCACCTCAAGTATTGAGGAAGAAGTAGAAAAAGCAGTATGGGCATTTCGTTGGGGTGCAGATACCATCATGGATCTTTCTATAGGTGAAAACATTCATGAAACCCGGGAATGGATCATTCGCAATTCTCCGGTACCAGTAGGTACCGTACCTCTTTACCAGGCATTTGAAAAAGTCAACGGGAATATGGAGGAGCTAAATTGGGATATATATAAAGACACCCTTATTGAACAGGCAGAACAGGGAGTAGATTATTTTACCATACATGCTGGACTGCTTTGGAGATATATACCGTTAACCCAGGACAGATATACGGGTATTGTGTCGCGGGGAGGTTCTATTATGGCCAAATGGTGCATACTTCACCAACAGGAAAATTTCCTGTATACCCATTTTGATGAGATATGTGAAATATTAAAATCCTATGATGTGGCTGTATCGCTTGGTGATGGATTAAGACCCGGTTCTCTAGCCGACGCCAATGATCAGGCCCGGTTTGCAGAATTGTATACACTGGGTGAATTAACCCGTGTAGCACATCAGCACGGTGTTCAGACGATCATTGAAGGCCCCGGGCATATTCCTTTACACAAGATAAAGGAAAATGTTGATAAGGAGATGGAGGAATGTCTCAACGCTCCTTTTTATACCTTAGGTCCGATAACAACCGATATAGCTCCCGGGTACGATCACATTACTTCTGCTATAGGTGCCACGCATATTGGATGGTACGGAACAGCAATGTTATGTTATGTTACTCCCAAAGAACATCTGGGACTTCCCAATAAAGAAGATGTTAAAGAAGGAGTGATCGCCTATAAAATAGCCGCTCATACAGCTGACCTGGCAAAAGGCCATCCCGGTGCTCAGATCAGAGATAATGCAATGAGTAAGGCTCGTTTTGAATTCAGGTGGAAAGACCAGTTTCATCTTGCCCTAGATCCCGATAAAGCTCTGAAGTTTCACGATGAAGCCCTTCCCGATGAAGGAAGTAAAAAAGCACATTTCTGCTCTATGTGTGGGGCTAAATTTTGTTCAATGAAAGCATCTCATGAACTGAAGCATCTAAGTCAACGTATGCAGGAGAAAAAAGAAGAGTTTATACAAAAGGGAAGTGAAATATACGTTAATTCTACTAATTCAGAAATAAATTAAAAATCTAATATATTTGGCTTAATCATAGGATAAGCCATTAATATGTCTTTCCGAAAATATAATTAATTTCATTGAATTCCCTAAAAATTTTCTGTATATTTGGAGTTTATGTCAGACTTATAAGATTGCATCCGGAATAATTTAAAAGGTGATTTTGAATAACATGGTTAGAACTGGAAAAAAGTTAGGTAAAAGTGATGAATATTTAAAAAAAGAAGTGTATTTTAAAAGAAAAATAAATGGAGGTTGATATGTTACTAGGTAGAAAAGTTAAGTATCTTAATAGAGAGAAAAATGAATATGATTATGGGCATATACAGGCTGTAACGGATGATTTAGAACATTATGTCATTGAAAGTGATTCAGATGGTACTTTTGATTATGTGAGTCATAATGATATAATGAATTTTGTACATATGAATAAGAATGCAACAAATGGTGACCAAAAAACTTATTGGACTGTTGAAGATTTGATTGATATTTTAAATGGAGAAATTGAAAATCAGGAAAAAGAAAAATGTAATTTCAATCCTGATAAGGTTGATTGGAATATGAGACAGGGAGTTTTGATAACTAAAAATCAGGCAAAGAAGATAGTATATATATTGAAAGAATTATTAAAAGAAAAAAAGTAAAGACCTTTCAGTGATATTCCTGAGATAAAAGATGTGAAAGGCATAAGCCTAAAGACATTTGAAGATATTAGATTGGAAATATCTGGTGAATGAAAAATGATCATGACGTGTTATGAGAAACTTATTGATCCAAAAAAAATAACCAACCGTGATGAAGTATCCATTGATAAATACTTTCATGAAATAAGCAAAGAAGATTTATTAACACCAGAGGAGGAAGTTAAAACTGACGAGGAGAATCAAGAAAAATGACCAACAGGCATTTGAAAAACTTATAGATGCTTTTAGTATTCGGGAAATTGCAAAGAGAAACAATCTGAGTAATGAACGTACGAGACAAATCAAAGAAGAACCCATCAAAAAGATCAAAAAGAATAAAAAAAGCCAAAAGTTAAAAGCCTATCTTGGGTAAAGTCTTGCTAATTCAAATTTTATGTTTGCCAGAATGTTAATATTTTCCAAAAATCTTTTTAGATTTACACCCAATTTGTAATTATATAATTGGTAGTTAAAACTTTAATAACATGACAAAAGCAGACATTGTAAACGAAATTTCAAAGAAAACTGGTGCTGAAAAGGTAACTGTTCAGCAAACAGTAGAAGCATTTATGGAAAGTGTAAAAGAAGCCATGATTGGAGGTGAAGATGTTTATTTAAGAGGTTTTGGAAGTTTTATAGTCAAGAAACGGGCACAAAAGAAAGCTCGGGACATCGGAAAGAACAAGGAAATTGTCATACCGGAGCATTATATTCCTGCTTTTAGACCCTCTAAACAATTTACCAATAGGGTAAAAGAAAATGTCAAATAGAAAATTAGCCTCCTTCTTTAGGACAGGCTGTAAATCACGGTTAGGGTTTATTATACCTGTCCTTTTTTGGGGGTGAATCAACAAAGCAATTCAAAACAAAATGTCATGAATGAAAATAATGCCAAAATACACTTGAAAATAGGAGAATTGGAGTTCACCATTGAAGGTTCTCCTGATTATGTTTCCAAGCAATACAAGGAAATGGAAAAGCAATTGTATCTTAGGGAAAGGTTGACTGGTGAAACTGATACCAACACCAGCCAAAAACCTTCTACTAATAAAAGACCACGTACAACTACAACAAAAACGAGAAAAACATTACAGAACACCACCCAAGAATTTAGTCAGTGGTTGAAAAAGCTTCCAAAGGGAGCTAAAAATAGAGACAAAGCTCTGATAGCTGCTTATTTTGTACAGCAAGGCTCAAAAGATAAGGTATTCAGGGTAAGAGACATGAACAATGTTTTAAAAAAATTCGATATTAGAATCACAAATCCCTCCAGCCTGATCAATAACATTGTGAAAAATAAGAATTATATCAGGCAAGTCTCCCAAGAAGGACGTCAGAAGTATTTCCAAATAACAAAAGAAGGTGAAAAGTATATAAAGAGCCTGTTGTCAGGGTTGGATAAATAACATCCAATATTTCTTTGTTTGATGGAAGAAATCCTAAAGTCCATAGGAAGGATTCTTCGAGATTTTTGTAATTTTAAATATGCTTAAACATTGAAGGAATAATCATCAATTCTATTATTCTTGGAATCAGGAATCAAAAATCAGCCAGAAGCCAACTTTTCCTGTTATAATGCTCAAATTCAATAGATCAACTAAAGTACCAGGTTGACCAAAGAATCCATAAGGTTCTCATCTGGACCAAAAAACAAAAGAGGCAATCGAATAAATTACAGTAGAATGCCTTCTTTTTAATTTATGCAGGAGTCAGCTTTCAATCTTTCCTACCCGTATGTTTTGGATCATGTTGAAACATTGGCCAGGGTGAATCGGCTAATGGTGATTCCTTCAACTCATTAATGTCCCAAAATTTATACTTTATATCTTACTCCTTACTCCCAAAAAAGTACAGGATAACTATCAGTTGTTTCCCATATTTCATCCCATTCGAAGTCGGACAAATTATCTTTAGCAGCACTACCAGTCATTTCGGATGTGATCAGTCCAGTGGCTCCGTCAGAACACAACCTATCCCACACAAAGCATAAGCTATAAAAATATAACCCAGGATTTGTTTTATTCTTTCTGAGGTTTTCATATTGAATAAGAGATTAATATTTAATCTGTCTTTTTATGCCAAGAAGAAAATTACTAAATTATAATTTAAACCCTAGAGTTA
>CAYNPZ010000094.1:0-3012 GCA_964399175.1 uncultured Bacteroidales bacterium
GGACTGCCCGATCAGTTCGGTAACTATACCCAGTCTGCTAGGGAAATGCGGGAGCATGTGGCGGATTACATGAAGGACGGTCTGATCAATATCATCGGGGGATGCTGCGGTAGCAATCCACAGCACATTAAAGAGATATCAGAGGAGGCAGCCAAACATAAGCCCAGACAGATACCAGAGATAGAAAGAGCCACCCGGCTCTCCGGTTTAGAGCCAGTAACCATCAAGCCCGACAGCAATTTTGTGAACATTGGCGAACGTACCAATGTGGCCGGTTCCAAGAAGTTTGCCCGTCTGGTCAGGGAAGGGGATTTTGAAAAAGCATTGTCGGTAGCCAAGAGCCAGGTCGAAAATGGTGCACAGGTTATTGATGTGTGCATGGACGATGCCATGCTGGATTCAACCGAGATGATGCGTCACTTCCTGAATCTCATCGCTTCAGAGCCCGATGCCGCCAGAGCACCCATTATGATCGATTCTTCCAAGTGGGAGGTGATTGAGGAAGGACTAAAATGTACACAGGGAAAATCGCTGGTTAACTCGATCAACCTGAAAGACGGGGAGGAGAAGTTCATGGAGCAGGCCCGTAAGATAAAGAAATACGGCGCCGCCACCGTGGTGATGCTTTTCGATGAAAAAGGACAGGCCGTGGACTTTGAGCACAAAACCCAGGTTGCTCAGCGGGCTTATAAGATACTGACCGAAAAAGTAGGTGTGCCCCCGGAAGATATCGTTTTCGATGCCAACGTGCTCACCGTGGCCACCGGTATGGAAGAGCATAACAACTATGCGGTGGAATTCATCAAAGCCACCCAATGGATCAAGGAACATCTTCCCCATGCGAAGGTAAGCGGCGGAGTGAGCAATCTTTCCTTTTCCTTCCGGGGTAATAATGTCGTGCGCGAAGCCATGCATTCGGTGTTCCTTTATCATGCCATCAACGCGGGCATGGATATGGGCATTGTCAATCCCCAGATGATACAGGTGTATGATGAGATACCCGCTGACCTGCGCGAACTGGTGGAGGATGTGATTCTCAACAGGCGTGAAGATGCCACGGACCGCCTGATCAGCTATGCGGAGAAGGTGAAATCCTCCGGGCAAAAAGAGGAGAAAACAGAAGAATGGAGAAACAAGCCCCTTGATGAACGTATTTCGCATGCGCTGGTCAAGGGCATCACAGACTATATCGATCAGGATGTGGAAGAAGCAAGGCAGCATTACAGCCGCGGTCTGAAGATCATTGAAGGACCCCTGATGAAAGGGATGAACCAGGTGGGTGAGCTTTTCGGGGAAGGTAAGATGTTCCTTCCCCAGGTGATCAAGAGCGCCAGGGTGATGAAAAAGGCGGTGGCTTACCTGATGCCTTATATAGAAGAAGAAAATAAGGAAGGAGGCAGCACCTCAGCCGGAAAGATACTTCTGGCCACCGTCAAGGGTGATGTGCATGACATTGGCAAGAACATCGTGGGCCTGGTGCTTTCCTGTAACAATTACGAGGTGATTGACCTGGGTACCATGATCCCTACAGAACAGATCATCGAAGAGGTAAAGTCTCAGAAACCGAATATCCTCGGATTAAGTGGTCTGATAACGCCTTCACTTGACGAGATGGTCAATGTGGCAACCGAGTTGGAACGGGCAGGGGTGAAGACACCCGTTCTGGTTGGAGGCGCCACCACTTCAAAAGCCCATACGGCCGTTAAGATCGCCCCCGAATACAGCGCTCCCGTGGTGCATGTAAAAGATGCATCCCAGAGCGTGGGGATTGTGGATAATCTGATATCTCCCAAAAAAAGGGAGGAATTTGAGAAACAGCTTCGGGAAGATCAGGAGCGACAGCGGGAGAAGCATCTGGGCAGAAAAAAACCGGAAAGCGCTTATCTCTCGCTTGAAGAAGCCAGGAAGAACAAGCCGGATATTGACTGGGATGCTTATCACCCTGTAAAGCCTGCCTTCCTGGGTGAAAAGAGCTTCACCGATTATAGCCTGGAAGAAATCTCCCGGTATATCGACTGGACCTTCTTCTTCTACTCGTGGGAGATCCGCGGGAAATATCCCAAAATTCTGGATGACCCCAAAAAAGGGGAAGAAGCCAGAAAGCTCTATGATGACGGGCAGAAAATGCTTCAGCAGATACTGGACAACAAGATGGTACAGGCCAATGCCGTGATCGGGTTTTACCCGGCCAACAGTGTAGGCGATGACATTGAGCTATACAGGGATGAAGATATGGGTAGAGACGCCATGCATGGCGTCTCTACCAAGCAGACCTTGTATTTCCTGCGAAATCAAACCATCCATGAAGACCGCCCCAACATGTGCCTGGCTGATTTTGTGATGCCCAAAGAGAAGAACAAAGTGGATTATATTGGAGCCTTCTTTGCCACGGCAGGTTTGGGTGTAGAAGAATGGGCACAAAAATTTGAAAAGGAAAACGACGATTACAGCGCTGTGATGTTGAAAGTGCTGGCTCAGCGACTTGCAGAAGCCTTTACAGAACTGCTCCATGAAAAGGTGAGAAAAGAGCTGTGGGGATATGCCCCGGATGAGAATTTCTCCCCTGAGGAGCTGATCAATGAAAAGTACCAGGGCATCCGCCCGGCATTCGGTTATCCGTCCATGCCTGATCATACCCAGAAAAAACCGGTCTATGACATGATGGATGTGGAAAAACATACCAAAATCAAACTCACCGACAGCTACATGATGATCCCCGAAGCTTCGGTAAGCGGATTGTATTTCGCCCATCCGCAGTCCAGGTACTTCAATGTGCAGAAGATCCTTGATGATCAGGTGCAGGACTACGCCCGCCGCGCCGGCAAAAGCATTGAAGAAGTGAAGCAGTGGTTGTCGGAGAATCTGGCGTAAGGGTGAGGCCCCGGACACCCGCTTAGCGGGTGGGGGGAGCAAGATCACCGGCTAAGCATGCCACCAGCTAAGCGGTTACTAACCAGTAAACCAGACTAGAAAGCTATTGACCTCTCGGCAGGACCCCCGCTTAGCGGTACT
>CAYNPZ010000094.1:3112-14439 GCA_964399175.1 uncultured Bacteroidales bacterium
GCAAAGTGCAAGTTATGGAAATTTTCATAAAGTGCAACACCCCCCGCTTAGCGGTGTCAAACCGCTTAGCGGGTGGGGAACCAGGATCACCGGCTAAGTATGCCACCAGCTAAGCGGTTACTAACCAGTAAACCAGACTAGAAAGCTATTGACCTCTCGGCAGGACCCCCGCTTAGCGGTACTAAACAGCCAAGCCGGTAACACCTGAGGACACCCGCTTAGCGGTGTCAAACCGCTTAGCGGGTGGGGGAGCAGGATCACCGGCAGGGGGAGCAAAAAGCCTGAACATGAGTTCTAAAAAATATCCTCTTATAACTAAAACGTATAACATTACTTCTAAGATTATGGATTAAATATCTAAAAGCCGGAATTTCATTTCTAAAATATTGAATTCATATTCTTAAAGCCAGACGGTCAATTCTAAAACCCAAACCTTTTTTTCAAACATTCAGACTTTCACTTCTAAAATCAAAACTTTATCTTCTAAAACCCAAATCTTTTCTTCTAAAATATAGACTTGCTTTACTAAAACTAAAACTTTCATTTCTAGAATTAAAACCTCAATTTCTAAAAGCTTGATCTCTATTTCTGAAACCCTGACTCAATCTTCTAAAATTGTTAGTTTCCCTGCAAATTGCAAGGAAAGCAGGATTAAAGACTGAAATGTGGGGATCAAACGAAAATAATCAATATCTGGATGGATGAAATCTTTGGAGATGGGTGTTGAATTGCATCCCAGGTCTCCTGCGGGGCAATCGCTTAATGCTGAATCTTTCTCAATTCAGTCCGATTCGGCTTCATTATCTTCCGGCTTTTTGCCCCTTGAGGCGTGTAAGCCTCTTACTATTCTTGAAAAGCTGAAAAGCTCTCTTGTTACAGGATCATTGTAATAAAAAGAATAGGCAATTTTGCAAATCCCGATCACCTCACTGTATATTTTGTTAAAATAATTTATTCGCTCATTTGTCATTACCGGGGTAGATGATTTCAGTGTTTCCTGGCGGATATTGGCATCATAAAGCATATCCCTGTAAGAAATGATCCGTTCAATCAACTCCGGATTTGCACCATTGCTAACCAGTTTCTTTTCGATCTTTCCCGGCATCTGTTCTTTAAAGGTGGTAAGCAGGAAGATTAATGCTTCCTGATCCTTGTTCCGGGCACGCTGGTAATATTCGTGATAGCCGAGGGTATTCAGCATCTTGTCGCCCTGGTGATTGATGCGGTTAATGATCAGGGATCTCATAACGGATAAATCATGCATGGCCTTTTTCATGATTTTTTTTACCTCATAGGTAGCATCGTAGAGCGGTACTTTGGGTTGCTTCCCCAGGTAGTATTCAAAACCATAATTGATGCTTTCAATAAGCTGCCGGCTCGCCTCTTCTGTCCAGCAAGTCATGATACTTGACAACTCGTGAATTTTATTCCTGAAATTTTCGGCAATAACATGAGAGGCAGTCAGCATATCGACATCACTATAGGGATATAATCTTTTAACCGGCATGGTGTAGATGTTTAAAGAATGGTCATTTGGTCATGCAAAATACACAGAATATTTTAAAGATGCAAGATTTATACAATGATTGAACGAGGCTTAGCCTCCTTTTAACAAGTTGGCAGGGGGCAAAGGGCAGTTGGCAAAATTTGACAGAAGTTTCTTTATTCAATCATTCAATCATTCAATCTTCGCCTTAGCCTCCTTTTAATAAGTTGGCAATGGGCAAAAAGTTGGCAAAATTTGTCAGAATCTTCTGATGGTCATAGCTCGAGGCAACAATTTGACAATATAACCATTTAGCAATCTGACCGTAGCCCTTCTACTCTTCGCCTCAGCCTCAGCCTTAGCCTCATTCAATCATTGCAGTTCAATAATCAGCGAAAACATCCGTTTCAAATAATGGTTCGATTTTTGATTGCGTTAAGATGGTGTCTACTTAAAATAAATTGTTATGAAATCACTCAGGATCCTTGTCATTTTAATTTTCCTTATAGCAGGCATGTTATCTTCGGTTTCCGCCCAGCAGGAGATGAATGAAACCGTGAAAGGAAACAACCGTTTTGCGTTCAATCTTTTTGAGGAAGTACAAAAAGAAGGGGAGAATGTTTTTTTCTCGCCTTACAGCATATCATCGGCTCTGGCCATGACCTATACCGGGGCGGAAGGAGGCACGCGGCAGGAGATGCAGAAGGTGTTCGGCTTTTCAAATGATAAGCAAGGCCAGGCTGAAGCTTATCACATGCTGAACAAGCATTTGGATACCCTGAATGATGAGAAAGTTAAGTTAAATGTAGCCAACTCCCTGTGGTGCCAGAATAATTATAATTTTCTTGATGATTTTCTGAATATCAATAAAAAATATTATCAGGCCGGAATCAAAAAGGTGGATTTCAGGAGCAATCATGCAGAGGCCAGGAAACAGATCAATCAATGGGTTGAGGAGGAAACCAACAAAAAAATTACGGATCTGATCAAAGAAGGGATGCTGAGTCCTTCCGTCAGGCTGGTTCTTGCCAATGCCATATACTTTAAGGGCACGTGGGCATATCCTTTTGAAAAGAGCAAAACCAGGCCGGAGATCTTTTATATGAATGAAAAAAACCGGAAGCGGGTGTTGTTCATGCACCGGTCGGTTTCGGTTAAATATTACGAAGATGAACTGGCACAGGTCATTGAACTGCCATATGCCGGAGAAGACCTGTCGATGATGATCCTTCTGCCCCAGGAAATTTCCGGTATCCATAAGCTTGAATCGAAGCTGGATACCGATCTTTATCAGGAATACCAGGAATCCATGTTCTCAAAAAAAGTAGAGTTATGGCTGCCACGTTTTCGGGTAGAGACACAATACAACCTGAATAAGCCGTTGAAGATCCTGGGAATGAACAGTGCCTTTTCAGGCAATGCAGATTTTTCGGGTATGACCGGTAAAAAAGAGCTCTTCATAAGCGATGTGGCCCATAAGGCATTTGTCGAGGTCAATGAGAAGGGAACGGAAGCCGCTGCAGCAACGGGCGCTGTGATGACCAAATCATCCCTTGTGAAAAAGGTGGAATTCAGAGCCGATCATCCATTCATTTATATGATCAAAGACAACCGTACCGGCGCCATCCTCTTCATGGGAAGACTGAATGAACCGATGCATAGGGGAAGATTGTAACCATCCTGCCTGTCCAGATTGATCTGCTTCTAAATACACAATGGTAAATTACAAATTCCAAGCATCAAATTTCAAATAAGCTCCAATGACCTAAAGCCCAAAATTCCAAACAAGATTTAGCTACATGTGTTTTTGGTCATTCGAATTTGATATTTTGATATTGTTTGCCTGCCTGCCGACGAGGCAGGGTATTTTGATGCTTGTTATTTGTAATTTTTTAACCTTTTTCTTTCAGAATTTCTATAAACAGATTTTTCGGCGAAATTTTGTTTGTATATTTTTTCGCATTGAATTTTTTTTAATATTGGCTTCTGAAAAAAACTAAAATTTGAGGAGCAAGGCATCTTGCGGTCATATAGTTTTTTGTTATTCAGTACAATAAATTGCAGCTATTTTGCTGATTAAACGTATGCGCTAATTAAAAATCTTTCATTATGAGAATTGTGTTTCTAGGAGCAGGCAGGGTTGCTACCAATCTTTCAATGGCACTCAGAAAATCAGGTCATGAAATTGTGCAGGTTTACAGCCGGACTTCAGAATCAGCTGAGGAGCTTGCACGCCAAACGGTGGCCGAACCAATTACCCAATTGAATCGCGTCATTGCAGATGCGGATGTTTATTTTTTGGCTGTTAAGGATGATGCCATTCAGGAGGTACTCAGCCGGTTTCCCCATAAGGACGTTTTTATGGTTCATACTGCCGGCAGTGTATCCATGGATGTGCTGAAGGATTATACCAATGATTACGGCGTGTTTTATCCCCTTCAGACTTTCACAAAGGATTGGATATCCGATTTTACCGATATTCCGGTCTTTATTGAGGCCAATACGGACAAAAACCTGAATGTGCTCGGAAAAATTGCTGAAGAATTGTCAAACAACGTGTACCATATAGATTCCATGCAGAGGCTGTATATCCATGTAGCTGGCGTTTTTGCATGTAATTTCACCAATTTTATGTTTACATCGGCCGAGGACATCCTCCAGAACCATGATATTTCTTTTAATGTACTGAAGCCATTGATCCGGGATACGTTGGATAAAGCCCTTATTCATTCACCTTCAAAATCACAGACCGGCCCGGCCTTCCGAGGCGATAAACAGACCATCGAAAAACATCTGGAATTGCTTTCCCATTCAGAGAAATTGCAAAATTTGTATAGATTTGTCTCCGATACCATCATGGAATATTACGACTCAAACAAGGAGGGAGAACAATGACCAATTTTAAGGAAGACCTGGGCAGGATTAAAGCTTTTATTTTTGATGTAGATGGTGTTTTCACCGACGGAAAGATCTATATGTTCTCAGAGAATGAGTTTGTCAGGGCCTTCAATATAAAAGACGGATATGCTGTAAAATATGCCGCTCAGCAAGGCTACACCATGGCCCTCATTTCCGGGGGCAATTCCGAAATGGTAAGGAAACGTTTCACTGCTCTTGGCATTAAAGATATATATCTTAATATTACAGAAAAAATGGAAGCTCTGGAAGACTTTTATTTCAAGTATGATATTGATCCGGGAACCATTCTGTTTATGGGTGACGATCTGCCCGATTATGAGGTGATGAAAAAGTGCGGCGTGCCCACCTGTCCTGCGGATGCTGCCGAAGAGATTAAATCGGTTTCCAAATATATTTCCAATTTCAGAGGAGGGGATGGCTGTGTGCGCGACGTCATTGAGCAGGTGCTCAGGTCACAGGGGAAATGGATGTAAACAGAATATCCTGGAAGTAGACAATTGTTAAAAAAATATCAAATCACAAGCACCAAAACTTGTCCGGCTGACGGATAACAAAAAATCATCAAATATCAAATTCCCTGCCTCGCCGGCAGGCAGGCAAATGACAAATAAATAACAATGTTTGAGTCTAGTCTAAAAAGGCGCTTAGCCGCTATATTTAGCTAATTGTGCAGAAATTATCCATTGAATTTCAGTGATCTACTGGAGCCGCTTAGCGCCTTATCAGCTAAAATCTAGCTTTTTATACCGGACTCATGCTTAATGATCAAAATTCCAAACAAAATTCTTACAAGCTCGGTTTTATTTGTTTTGTTAATTGGAATTTGAATGTTTTTAATGTTAAAACGAAGAGAGGTACTAAGTAAGATTAATAAGTATGTATGCTTATCTGAAACTGATCCGTTATCCCAACCTTATCATTGTCGTATTAACACAATACCTGATGCGGTGGGGTATCATTGAACCCATGCTTGAAGTGAATCAGTTCGATCTTCAACTGGATTCCTTCCATTTTTTCCTCCTGGTATTGTCAACGGTTTGCATTACAGCCGCTGGTTATGTGATCAATGACTATTTCGACACCCATACCGATTTACTGAACCGGCCACGGGAGGTGGTTGTGGGAACCAAAATACACCGCCGGTTTGCCATGATTTTTCATGTTGTATTAAACGTCATTGGGGTGGGGTTGGGATTTTATCTGTCATTTCACATCGGAATACCCTATCTGGGATTGATCTTCCTGCTTGTATCAGGCGTATTGTGGTTTTATTCCACCACCTATAAAAGGCAGTTCCTGATGGGTAATCTCATAGTGGCCGTTCTGACTGCACTGGTTCCGCTGATGGTGGTGGTTTTTGAGATTCCATTGCTTAACGTGGAATATAAAGAGGTACTTTTGAAACACGAAATGAATTTCATGTATCTTTTCCATTGGGTGCTGGGTTTTGCCTTTTTCGCCTTTATGATGAACCTGATGCGGGAAATCATCAAAGATATTGAAGATTATGAAGGTGACCGGGTATACGGCCGGAAATCGCTGCCTGTTGTTCTGGGTGTAAAAGCTTCCAAAAATATTGTCAACACTTTAATATTAATTACCATTGCAGGGTTGAACTATATGTATTTCAGTCACCTGGAAGATACACTCACTTTGATTTATTTCTCATTGTTTTTGTATATACCTTTTATATTTTTGATTGCCAAAAATGTAAAAGCCACTGGAAGAGTTGATTTTGAATATATAGGCAACGTTTTGAAGGTCATCATGCTGTTTGGGGTTTTATATGCTTTGGTGGCCCGACACATCATTCAAACGCAGGTTATATGAAATTCTATGAGGAAATAGCAAAATATCAGATTATCCTGGGCTCTCAGTCGCCACGGCGACAATACTTGCTAAAGGAACTCGGGATCAAGTTTGATGTCAAGCTGAAGCAGATGGTTCAGGAAAATTATCCCGACGAGCTCGCGGGTGAGGAGATTCCGCTTTATCTGGCGAGAAAAAAAGCCGATGCATTCGATGATGAGCTGAAGGAGAAGATGCTTGTTATCACCGCCGATACTGTTGTTTGGAAAGACGGCCAGGTGTTGCAGAAGCCGAAGGATCAGAAAGAAGCTTTCGACATTCTGCGTTTTCTTTCCGGTACGGTTCATCAGGTATATACCGGGGTCTGCATCCGTACGATGGATCGGAGGAAGGCTTTTTGTTCCAGAACGGATGTTTATTTCAAGAAACTGACCGATAAAGAGATCTGGTACTATATTGATAAGTATGAACCTTACGATAAAGCCGGATCTTACGGCATTCAGGAATGGCTGGGATACATCGGGGTGGAAAAGATCGAGGGATCTTTCTTCAATGTTATGGGGCTTCCTGTACAGGAGTTGTATGTTGAACTCAGCAATTTTCTTACCAAAGCGTTAAAAAAATCCTAAAGATCACCATATGAACAGAAAATTTCTTCTCACCTTTTTTTTGTTTTTCTTTTTATGTAGTTACTCCTTTTCCGGTGAGGGCATGTGGATCCTCAGCCTTTTGAAGCAATTCAATATTGAGGACATGCATGAAAAAGGGTTCAGGCTTTCTGCCGAGGAAATTTACAACATCAACCGTTCGAGCCTGAAGGATGCCGTGGTGATTTTTGGCGGGGGTTGTACCGGGGAAGTTATCTCGGATCAGGGGCTTCTGCTTACGAATCATCATTGCGGTTACAGGTACATTCAGAAACACAGCACCGTTGAGCATAATTACCTGAAAGATGGATTTTGGGCCCGTTCTAAAAAGGAGGAGCTGGTCAATCCCAACCTGACAGCTACTTTTCTGATACGTATAGAAGATGTGACGGAACGGGTACTTGCAGGTGTAAAGGAAGGCATGAGCGAAGAAGAAAGACAGGCAGCCGTAGATGAGGCCATTAGCGTTATTGAAAACGAAGCTGTGAAGGGCACCCATTATGAAGCGGTCACCAAGCCTTTTTATTACGGCAATGAATATTACATGTTCATTTATGAAACCTTTAAGGATGTCCGGCTTGTTGGTACTCCGCCATCTTCTGTAGGGAAATTTGGAGGAGATGAGGACAACTGGATGTGGCCCCGGCATACGGGCGATTTCTCCGTATTCAGAATTTACGCGAATGAAAATAACGAGCCTGCCGATTATTCGGAAGACAATGTACCCTATACTCCAAAGAAACATTTGCCTGTATCTCTGGAAGGTTATGAAAAAGGTGATTTCACCATGGTCATGGGTTATCCCGGCCGTACGGAGCAGTATCTTACTTCCCATGCCGTAAGACTGGTGCAGAAATACCGGAATCCTCACCGTATCAAACTACGGGATAAGCGGCTGGAGATAATGGAAAAGTATATGGATAAGAGCGAGGCCATACAGTTGAAGTACGCAAGCAAGCAATCGGGTGTGAGCAATTCATGGAAGCGCTGGAAAGGTGAGATCCGGGGTTTGAAGCGGTTGAATGCCATTCAGAAAAAGCAACACCTTGAAGATAGTTTCACCCGGTGGGTTTCTCAAAAGCCTTCAAGAAAAGAAGCATATGGAGGGCTTATTGAGTCATTCGGACGGTTGTATGAGGATTATAAACCCTATATCATGGCCAGGGATTATTTCAGGGAAGCTGCATATTATGCCATTGAGCTGATGCAATTTGCTTCCCGGTGGACTGCCCTGGCTCACGTGAAAGATCAAAAACAGTTGACACAGACAAAATCCGGGATGAATATCCAGGGTTTCTACGAGGATTACGTTCCTGCCATCGACAGGGAGATTTGCCCCCAACTGCTCAAAAGCTATTATGAACATGTTAAGGAAGCGTTTCATCCGGAAATTTTTGAACGGATAGAGGAAGCGTTCAGGGGGGATTTTAAGGCGTATAGCGAATATCTTTTTGAACACAGCTTATTTGTTGATTCGGCAGAAGCCAGGAAGTTCCTGGAAAATTTTGAATTAGCGGATACTTCCAAAATTAAGGCCGATCCTGCCTATAAGCTTGCTGACAGCTTTTTGGATCTTTACTATAGAACGGTCATGCCGGGATACGAGCAGTACAATACCCGGCTCGACAGCATGTACAGGATCTACGTCAGGGGTTTGAGGACGATGCAGGAAGAGAAAGTGTTCTGGCCCGAAGCCAACTTCACCATGCGCGTGGCTTATGGAGAAGTCAGGGGTTATCATCCCAGAGATGCGGTGGCATATGAGCATCAAACCACCCTGGAAGGGGTGATGGAAAAGAACCGGAAAGGACTGAAAGCATACAAGATACCCGAAAAACTGCGCCGTTTGTATGAAGACAAGCATTACGGCCGTTATGCCAATGAAGCAGGGGAGATGCCCGTGTGTTTTATTGCGTCGAACCACACTTCCGGAGGAAATTCAGGAAGCCCGGTAATCAATGCCAACGGGGAGCTTATCGGGATCAACTTCGACAGGAACTGGGAAGGTACCATGAGTGATATCATGTACGATCCTGCCCAATGCCGGAATATAACGGTGGATATACGCTACGTACTTTTTATTATTGATCATTTCGCGGAAGCGGATCATCTGGTAGAGGAGATGACGTTGGTTGAGTGAGAGAAGCTTACTATATTGTAGAATCAAATTTAGGGGAATAAGATATAGCAATACAGTTGGTCCCGCATTCTGCGGGAGCAGTTGGCAGTGGGCAAGAACCTAAGCTTGGGTTTGTAGAAAAAGGAATTGTCATTGATTGTCATTACTCGTCATTTATGGTCATTAGGTTGTATTCGCAGAATGAATGAAAGGCTCCAGAAAAAACAAAAACTGAGTACCCTCTATCCGTACCAATAGGGATCAATAAGAATGTAACAATTTGACAATTTAACAATTATACAGCAATAGCTACTTCCTGTCAATCTTTTACGCTTAGCCTTATTCTAAATATTATATAGGTTCTTAGATTGCGCTCCAGGAGAGGTATGGGAGTATTATTGACCTGAAGCAGTTGGAGCGCTATGGGTTTGGTAGTTTATTTTCCCCGGGTTTCACCCGGGGTTATCGCTATTTGACCCCTCCGGGGTCTTCGAAACATCCAACCTGAAAAGTTTCTTCCTGTTTTCTCATCTTCCCGTCTTCTCAATGCTCGTCTTCTCTCAGCCTCCGCCTCATTATAACAATTTGAACTTAGCTCTTCTGCCTTTTAGCCTCAGCTTTCGCCTCACTCAACTATGTATTTCTATTTTTTCCATTAAACTTACTGCAATCAAAGCCGACTGCAAGCTTCCATCATACCGGCCAGTTCTTCTCTTTTAAAAAGTTCACGGGGGTCAGGGATTATCAGGTTCAGGTCTTTTACATGTAAAATTCCCTGAATAAGATTGGGGTAGGAGGGAAACAGGTTCTGTTGGGGCGGACCGATGCTGTTGTGGGGAACTTTATGAAGTGCTGTCACCCGGTCAACCATTACGCCTACATACAGGCGTTCATCAAAATAATGCTTTTTTTTCAGGTTCATCACGAGGACTGTATAATCGTCATATTGCGGTTGGACCGGTAACATATTCAGCTTTAACCTCATGTTGACTACCGGCAGGATCATGCCCCCGTGAGAGATTGCACCGGGCATGTATTCGGGTGAGTTGGGTACCTTGATGATCCCGAAGCTGTTCAGTATCAAAAAAACATCCCTTATGGCCGAGGCAAAAAATTCATTTCCTACCTGATATTGGAGATAAAGTTCATGGTTCGGCTCTTCCGGTGATTCTGTGGGCATAATGCTGGATTTTCATAGGATTTGACAGGATGTTTTTTCAGTACACAAAGCCCTGCAGCCATTGCAGCTCAAAGTCAGGCAAATGTTCATGCCTTTGGTTGAAAAAGCTGCGCCGGCCTCCTTCTTAATAATGAACCCATTCAATGATCGCCACCAAAGTTAATGAATTTGTTTTTTTATGATTCAATGTTACCCTGAATTATTTACAATTAATTCAGGGGTTATTAAAAACCCTGAATATTTGCTTTTTAATCTTTCGAAAAGCCGCTTTTTCTGATGCGGGATTATCGGGTGTAAACCCGGGTTATAAGTGATGTTCTAGTTTACGGAATTCCGTGGGAATGAAATATATTTTCTCTTTTGAAAAAATGGGAATGCACGCGGGTTATCTGTTCCGCTGGAGCTTGGTGCAGGTGAGTCTGTATCCAAGCCGCAATCTACCCCACATTCATAAACGGTATAGCGTGAAGTTTATGAATGCGGGATAGCATTTAAAATCAATTTTTATTTCAGTATCACCTTGCGGGTCTGAACACCGCTTTCTGCTTCGATCCTCAGGTAATACATCCCTCTTGGGAATGCCTGGGTATGAAGTTTTGCGGTACCGTCGCGCATATTCACTTTTTCGGTATGCACAGGATATCCTTGTGTACTGATCAGTTTGAGGGTGAATTCCCTTCTTTTTTCGGCCGTCAGGTCCACCATCAGGTGATCCTCCGCGGGAACCGGGTACACTTTGACTGTATAGTCCTTAGCTTGGCCGATGTTATCACCGATGGCGTTGGCATTACGGATCACGATCGTATCAGCAGCCGTGCAGCCATATTCATTGCTCACGGTAACACTGTAGGTCCCGGGTTCTGTGACTTCGAACTCCCTTTCGGTGCTGCCGTCCTGCCACTCGTAGGAAGGATAATCGCCCGGATCAAGCGTATGGGGCAGTTCGGTTTCCAGGGTATCGGAGCCGAGATCTGGTGAAGGCTTCGGGCTTATCGTAAAGGTATAAGAGGTATCGTTGTTGTCGGGCCACATATCTTCCTCATATTCCACGCTCAGGCTGAAATCATAATCCCCTGTATTGGTCAGACTGATTGATTCATCAAATGTATAAGTGAGCGTTTCATCGGGTGACAACACCTCTGAAAGAACGACTGTGGCTTGTACACT
>CAYNPZ010000095.1:0-12132 GCA_964399175.1 uncultured Bacteroidales bacterium
TTCATGCAGTTCATCCATATCCTGCCAGTAACCCACAGCCAGCCCTGCCAGGTAGGCCGCTCCCAGGGCCGTCGTCTCTACTTGTTTGGGCCGAACCACCGGGCAGCCAATTGCCTCGGACTGAAATTGCATGAGCAGACCATTGGCAGAAGCTCCTCCATCCACGTGCAATTCCTTAATCTTAATACCAGAATCAGCCTCCATGGCGTTGATCACATCCATCGTCTGGAAAGCAATACCTTCCAGGGCTGCACGTCCCAGGTGGCCTTTTTTGACACCGCGTGTAAGGCCTACAATGGCGCCGCGGGCGTATTGGTCCCAGTGAGGAGCACCCAAGCCGGCAAGGGCGGGAACAAAGTAAACCCCTCCGTTATCTTCCACAGTGTTGGCAAGGCTTTCCACCTCAGGTGCGGATTGAATGATCCCCAGCTCATCACGCAACCATTGTATAGCGGCCCCTGCAATAAATATACTGCCCTCCAGTGCATAATTCACCTTATCGCCAATTTTCCAGGCAACGGTGGTCAGCAGGTTGTTGTTGGATTTGATGGGTTCTTCTCCGGTATTCATCAGCAGGAAACATCCGGTACCATATGTATTCTTGGCCATTCCTTGCGCTGTGCACTGCTGACCGAAAAGGGCTGCCTGCTGATCGCCTGCAATTCCTCCAATAGGAATGGGATGGGCAAATATGGTGGTTCTTGTGGTTCCCAGATCTCCGCTGGATGCAGTTACTTCAGGTAACATGTTTTTGGGAATGCCCATAAGCCCAAGGAGCTCATCGTCCCACTTCATCTCACGGATGTTATAAAGCATGGTACGGCTGGCGTTGCTTACATCGGTGATGTGTTGATCGCCGCGGGTAAGATTCCATATCAGCCAGCTGTCAACGGTGCCGAAAGCCAGCTTCCCGGCTTCTGCCTTTTCCCGGGCACCCTCTACATTGTCCAGTATCCATTTAACCTTTGTGCCGGAAAAGTAAGCATCAATAACCAAACCGGTCTTTTGCTGAATTTTTTCTGCCCAGCCCTCATTTTTCAACTCCTCGCAATACCTCGAAGTTCGCCGGTCCTGCCAAACAATGGCATTGTAAACAGGCTTTCCTGTTTCCCTGTCCCAGACTATAGTTGTTTCCCTTTGATTGGCAATTCCGATTCCTGCCAGGTTTTTACCGTTGATGCCGATTTTGGTAATGGCCTCAGCAACTACGGAAGCCTGGGAAGACCAAATCTCGGATGCGTCATGTTCTACCCATCCGGGCCTCGGATAATGTTGTTTAAACTCTTTCTGGGCAACCGAATCGATCTCACCTTTATGATTAAAGATGATTGCCCTGGAACTGGTGGTTCCCTGATCTAAAGAGAGGATATACTTTTCTTGCATAATGTTGCGATTTCATGATTAATATCTAATGAACCCTATATGTGAAGTCTGTTATTTCCCGAAAATAGTCCTGCCGTTCACTTCCAACTCTTTAAATCAGGTAATGCCTTCTTAGTTTTGAGATTTCCAGTGAATATGAATAAATCAACCCATTATTCATATCAATATAAACCCACTGATATTCAATATTATACAGACCAAATCCTCTCCCTTCCGGTCTTCCTAAATCTAATTAAAATACACTTTAATGCTAGTAAAAAAATCTAATTTCTTTTTATATATTTTCATTTATTGCTCTCGTCCAATCTTATAACAAAATTTCGAATAACATTTTTTATTAATTTTGAATCGAAGACCTTATTATCACAAAATTTATTCTATCTTTATAGGTCGTTTCATATTTCAAAAACGGAAAAGCTAATCGGATTTTTCTTAAATCATCAGGTATTAATGACCAAATTCAAACAGTATTTATCGCCAGGGCAAATGTGCTTTCAAACTTTTTACGAAACTTGCAATAAAGCTCGTGTTTTTTGAGTTTAAATGAAAGATTATAACCAAATTCCAGATTTTTTGAAATATACAAACAAGGCTTAATCATCAAAACTGTAAAACTGCAAATCCGGGAAACCATGAACATCTATATTGGAAATCTCAATTTTACCGTCGACGAAGACAAGCTGAGAAAGATTTTTGAAAAGTATGGAGAAGTGTCCTCGGTCAGGATCATCAAGGATAAAGAAACCGGCGAGAACAAAGGTTACGGGTTTATTGAAATGAAAAACGATGATGAGGGCAAAAAGGCCATTCAGGAAATGAACAGCCAGGAAATTGACGGACGGCATGTAAAAGTCAACATTGCCAAACCACGGAAGAGAAATTTCAGAAAATAACGGATTCTTACTCTTAGAAACAAAAAGATGAAACAGTTAGTAATATCCAAACAGGTTACCGATCGTACCATTGATTCAATTGACAAATATTTTCAGGATATTTGCAAATTTGAACTATTATCACCGCAGGAAGAAGTGGAATTAACCAGGAGAATCAAAAAGGGAGATGATCAGGCTCTGGAAAAACTAACCCTTGCCAATCTGAGATTTGTCGTGTCGGTAGCCAAGCAATATCAGCACAGGGGGCTGAGCCTCTCCGATCTCATCAACGAGGGCAACCTGGGATTGATCCGGGCCGCAAAAAGATTTGATGAAACCAGGGGATTCAAGTTTATCTCCTATGCGGTATGGTGGATCAGGCAAGCCATCATTCAGGCCATAGGGGAGCAGTCAAGGATGATCCGTCTTCCGTTGAACAGAATTGCCGACGTAAACAAAATCAATCAGGCCATTTCCACCCTTGAGCAAAAATACCAGAGGGAACCTACCGACGAGGAAATTGCCCGTCAAACCAAACTCACTGAAGAGCTGGTTTCTTCTACACTTCAGATCAAAACCCGTCATCATTCCCTGGATGCACCCCTTCCCGGTGCAGAGACGGACGAAAATTTTCTGATCGATACCCTCTCTCATGATGATACCCCCACACCCGACGATAACCTTTTGTATGATTCCCTTAAAAAAGAGATCAATGCAGCATTGCAAACACTTTCCAGCAAAGAAGCCATGGTAATCGAAAGATTTTTCGGATTAAACAGAAACCGGCCTACTTCACTGGGTGAAATAGCCCAAACCCTCAGCTTGTCCAAGGAAAGAGTACGTCAGATTAAAAACGGCGCCATCCGCAAACTGAAGAAATCTCCCAACAACCGGTTATTGAAAAAATTTATATGATGGACCGCGTTATTTAAACTGACACCCTATTCACATCCCATCATCATTCATTATATCTGAAAAGTAAGCCGGGCTGCTTATTTAAAATCAGATATGCTGAACATATCTTCCCGGGGGTTGTTTGTACATTGGACTGTAAAACAAAAAAAGATGGGAGAAAATATGGATTCCACTCATGAAAAGAAGAGAAAGCAGAATGTGAAAGTAAAAAGTTCCAACTTTTATCAAAGACAATATGAAGATGATTTTGTGGATAAGTGGGACGACCTCATAGACTGGGAAGGAAGAACCCAGGGAGAAGGAGAATTTTTCATCAGAGAACTTAAGAACCGGGGTGCGAAAAAAGTCCTGGATGCTGCAACAGGTACAGGATATCACTCTGTTCGATTGTTAAAGGCAGGATTTGGAGTACATAGCGCCGATGGCATGGAAAACATGTTAGAACGTGCTTTTCATAATGCAAGAAAACAAAATCTGTTACTGAGAACAATTACTGCAGACTGGCGCAATCTGACCGAACATATACATGAAACATACGATGCTGTGATTTGCCTGGGAAATTCCCTGACGCATCTTTTCGATGAAAAGGACAGGAGAAAAGCCCTGGCTGAATTCTACGCAGTATTAAAACCCAACGGTGTGCTGATCCTGGATCAAAGGAACTACGATGTCATCCTGGACAGGGGATATGACAACAAGCACCACTATTACTATGTGGGTGATAACGTCAAAGCCGAACCTGAATCCATTGATGATGATCTGGTTCGGTTCAGGTATGAATTTAATGATGGTTCCGTGCATCATCTGAATCTTTACCCCCTCCGCAAGGAATATACAAGGTCGTTGATGGCAGATGTAGGATTTCAGGACATCAAGACCTTTGGCGATTTCCAGGAAACCTACAGAACACATGATCCCGACTTTTTTATCCATGTAGCGGAAAAATAAAATCGAAGGTCCACAGATCTATATCCGCTTTTGATAAGATCAGAGCTACTTTATAAATCATATTAATAATCATTTTAAAAACCAGGAACATAGAAAAGGAGGTTCCATATGAATACACACATTTTAGGTTATCCAAGAATAGGACCAAAAAGAGAAACAAAAAAAGTATTGGAAAAATACTGGGCAGGAAAGCAGACACTGGAAGACGTACTGCAAACCGGAAAAGAACAGCGGGAATATAACTGGCAGGTACAGAAAGATGCCGGCCTCGATCTCGTGCCAGTGAATGATTTTTCATTTTACGATCATATACTGGATATGGTACTGACCGTGGGCGCTATTCCACAGCGTTTGCAGGTGCTGAACCATTTGGACAAAAATGATCTGTATTTTGCCATGGCCCGTGGTTATCAAAAAGAAGGCCATGATATCATTCCCATGGAAATGACCAAGTGGTTCGATACCAACTATCACTACATTGTACCGGAATTTACCAGCGATCAAAAGTTTGAATACCATTCAGACAAGATCCTCAACGAATTCAATGAAGCCAGGTCATTTGGAGTAAATCCCAAGCCGGTGATCATCGGACCGGTATCCTTCCTGATGCTTGGAAAAGAAAAAGAGGAAGGTTTTGACCGGCTGGATCTCATTGAATCTCTCTTACCGGTATATTATGAAATTTTATCCAAACTGGAAGACGCCGGTGCTGAATGGATCCAGTTTGATGAGCCTTATCTGGCCATGGATATTTCTGATAAACAAAAAGAATTACTCAAAATTGCATACTCCAGGATCCGCAAAAAGTTTCCCAATCTGAAGATACTGGTTGCAAACTATTTTGAGGGTCTGCATGACAATGCAGACGTGGCTGTTGAACTGCCTGTAGATGCTTTACACCTTGATCTGGTGGAAGCCCCGGACCAGTTGAACCAGGTACTGAAGAAGGCACCCGAATCACTGTCGCTTTCTTTAGGTATTGTGGATGGTCGCAACATCTGGAAAAACAATTATGATCATTCACTTGATCTGATTCGCTCAGCCACACAGGAACTGGGTTCAGAAAGGGTCATGATCTCTACTTCATCCTCATTGCTTCACGTTCCTTACGATCTGGATCTTGAGGATGATGAAAAGAATCTGCCGCCCAAAATCAAAAACTGGATGGCTTTTGCAAAACAGAAACTCGATGAAGTAGTGACCTTAAGGGATCTGGTTGATCCTGAAATACATTCCAAATCAGAAGTTAAGCTTCTGGAGAACAGGCAGGCAATAGAAGAGCGTAAAAACTCCGACTTGATTCATAAATCTTCGGTAAGAAAAAGGCTTGAATCGGTTACATCCGACATGTTCAGGAGAAATAACGAATTCCCCAGGCGGCGTGAACAACAGGTCGCCGAACTGAATCTTCCGGAATTCCCTACCACAACCATTGGTTCATTCCCTCAAACCAAGGATGTAAGGCAGTTACGACGGAAATACAAAAAGGATGAAATCAGTAAGGAAGAATACGAGAACCAGCTGAGAGATAAGATCAAAGAAGCCATCCAAAAACAGGAAGAAGTTGGACTTGATGTGCTGGTTCACGGCGAGTTTGAACGAAATGATATGGTTGAGTATTTTGGTGAGCAGCTTGAAGGGTTTGTCTTTACCAAAAATGGATGGGTACAAAGCTACGGCACTCGTGGTGTAAAACCACCGGTCATTTTTGGTGATGTGGAACGAAACGAGCCAATGACCGTCAAATGGTCATCCTATGCCCAGTCTTTAACCGATAAACCGGTTAAAGGCATGCTTACCGGACCGGTAACCATCCTGCAATGGTCATTTGCCAGGGATGATCAGTCAAGAAAAGATACGGCCAATCAGCTTGCCCTCGCCATCCGCGACGAGGTGGTTGATCTTGAAAAAGCCGGTATCAAGCTGATACAGATTGACGAGCCGGCATTCCGTGAAGGATTGCCCCTGAGACAAAAAGACTGGCAGGAATACCTTGAATGGGCTGTGAACGCATTCCGCCTGGCTTCATCAGGCGTTCAGGATGACACACAGATCCATACCCATATGTGCTATTCTGAATTCAACGACATCATTCAGCACATAGCCAATATGGATGCAGATGTGATTACCATCGAGACTTCAAGGTCGCAGATGGAGCTGCTGGAAGCATTCGGAGACTTCAGGTATCCGAACGAAATCGGACCGGGTGTTTATGACATCCACTCTCCGAGGATTCCGCCAACCCATGAGATGGAAACGCTTCTGGAAAAAGCTGCCAACGTAATACCCAGAAAGCAATTGTGGGTCAACCCTGACTGCGGGCTTAAAACCCGTAAATGGGAAGAAACATGGCCTGCGCTGCAAAACATGGTTCAGGCAGCAAAAAGCATGAGAAAAAAGAAAGAAGAACCAGTGAAATAAGCTGGTTAAAAAGTTGGCCATTTTTACTCCTTTCATATTTCTGCTAAAAAACCCCGTCAGGTACAAACATTCTGGCGGGGTTTTTTCTTTGTATACATAAGAGAAAAGCTTCAGCCCACCTTATTTATCACTCCAGGAGCCGATCAGTTCTATAAACGTACCATCCGGGTCACGGATAAGAAGCAGATACCGGTTTTCACCAAGTTTCACGGGAGAATTACCGCGCATGGTAACATCATGCTCCTTCACCCGCTCTACGATAGGAGAAAGATCTTTGACGTTGATGGTGATATATTGTACACCCGTGTGATCATAGATGTAATCATTGTGCTGCTTTACCGCACGGGCGCCAAAACTCATCACCTTAAACTGCGTGGCTTCCTCACCGCTCCCCAATTTCAGAACTTTTACATCAAAGGGAACGCCATTGCTCAGCCCCGATTCTTTAGCCATGGTTTCATTCACGCTGAATTCACCTGTTTGTTTCATCCCCACTACTTCTTTATAGAATTCCAGGGACCGATCCAGGTCTGAAACAATTACACCCATGTGAATGGTTTTGCTGGCAAAATCATTTTGCGCTTCTGCCGTACCGGCGGTGAGGAAGAGTACCACACCGGTCAGGAAAAGTAAACATAACTTTTTCATAAGGATAAGATTTTTGGGTTACCATTTCTCCAAAGATAGGGGTTTTATCAGAACTTTCAAACCATAGCCGGTTCAACCGACTCTCACAGGAAAAGAGAACAATACCTTCTTTTTTTTTGATTTTAACGGGCATCCGCATTTTAGGGCAAAGCCCATGGAATTACATTTAAATTATTTATATTTGGGTCCAAGTCATCTTTAAACAAAAACTTCCTGACCATGAATTATTTTATCTACAAAATCGGCTTACTTTTCTTTATGGCCGCCATCATTCATACAACAGCCCATGGCGAAACATCAAAAGACAAAAAGAATGACAACCAGATCTATGACCTGAAGTGTGAATATCAAACCAATCCGGTGGGAATCGATGTGCCGGATCCCAGGCTTAGCTGGAAGATCAGCCCCAATTTGGGAATCACCGAGCAAACGGCTTACCAGATCCGGGCAGCCGAAAACAAAAAGGCCCTGACTTCAGAGAAGCAATTGCTCTGGAATACAAAAAAAGTTGATTCAGACCGTTCGGTACATATTCCTTACGGGGGTCCCGAACTCAAATCCCGGCAACGGATTTACTGGCAGGTAAGAATATGGGATCAGGAAGGCAGTGCTACGGAATGGAGCGACCCTGTGTATTTCGAGATGGGCCTGCTACAGCCAGATGACTGGAAAGCACAATTTATAACACCCACTTTAAAGCAGGATACTACTCAATCCGGGCCTGCTCCCTATTTACGAAAGGAATTTACGCTAAATAAATCAGTGCGCTCGGCCCGCGCTTATGTTACAAGCCTGGGGCTATACGAATTCCATCTGAACGGAGAAAAAGTGGGGGATCAGTTTTTTACACCCGGATGGACCAGTTATAATCACAGACTTCCTTATCAAACCTATGATGTCACAGATCAGCTTGAGCGCGGGGCAAATGCTGCCGGCGCAATACTTGGCGACGGCTGGTACAGGGGATATATCGGCTGGGGCAATCAGCGCAACTATTATGGGACCGACCTTGCTTTTTTGGCACAGATCGAAATTACTTTTAAGGACGGAACAAAAAAAACCATAGTCACCAACGACAGCTGGAGCTCCTCCTATGGACCCATAAGGATGTCGGATATATACAACGGTGAAACCTACGACGCACGAAAGGAGCTCAGCGACTGGGATGAACCCGGTTACGAGATCACTGGCTGGGCACATACCACCACTTATGACTATCCTAAGGAAAACCTGATTGCCCCGGACGATCCGCCGGTACGTAAAGTAAAAAAGATAGAACCCAAAGAGATTATCTACACGCCGGAAGGCGATACAGTCTTTGATATGGGCCAGAATATGGTGGGCTGGATCAAATTCAACATCAAAGGTGACGAAGGGCAGACAATACACCTGAAGCATTCAGAGGTACTCGATAAGAAAGGAAATCTTTATACAGAAAACCTTCGTTCGGCCGATCAGTCTATTAAGTATACATTTAAGGGAGAATCACCAAAAGAGAGCTACGAGCCCCATTTCACATTTCAAGGGTTCCGCTACGTCGCTGTAAGCGGACTGGATAAGAAGCCTAATAAGGACATGCTCACCGGGATGGTGCTCCACAGCGACATGGAAAAAATAGGTGACTTTGAATGCTCCAATGATCTGGTCAATCAACTTCAGCACAATATTCAGTGGGGCCAGCGGGGCAATTTCCTGGAAGTTCCAACGGATTGCCCCCAGCGTGATGAGAGGTTGGGCTGGACAGGAGATGCACAGGTTTTCGCCCAGACCGGATCGTTTAATTTCCATACTGCCGGTTTTTATGATAAATGGCTCAAAGACCTAGCCCTTGACCAAAAGGAAAACGGGGCCATACCCCACGTTGTACCTGATGTTCTTGGCGGGGCAGGAGCCACAGGCTGGGGGGATGCCGGCGTAATCGTTCCCTGGGTGGTTTATCTGAATTACGGTGATGAAAGAATCCTGGAAAACCAGTATCCAAGCATGAAAAAATGGGTAGAATACATGAACACTCAGGCCGGGGACAATCACCTATGGCAGTCGGGATCGCACTTTGGCGACTGGCTGGCCTACGCCACCACACGCTCCGATTATCCGGGTGCCACAACTTACAAAGATCTGATTGCAACGGCTTATTTTGCACATTCTACCAAGTTAATGTCGAAAATAGCCAAAATACTGGGTAAAGAAGAGGACGCCTCAAAATACCAACTGCTATATGAAGTCACCAGGGAAGCATTTCAGAAGGAATTCATCACACCCAACACACGCGTGACCTCAAATACCCAAACGGCCTATTTGCTGGGACTGGCGTTTAATCTGTTACCCGAGGAAGATGAACAAAAAGGCGTTGATAGATTGCTGCAAAGGATCAATCAATTTAATCACCTGACTACAGGATTCCTTGGCACACCATTATTATGCCCCACATTAAGCAAATACGGAGAAACAGAAACAGCATACAAACTCCTGAACCGTAAGGAATACCCCTCCTGGCTGTATCCTGTAACCATGGGTGCCACAACCATCTGGGAACGATGGGACGGGATCAAGCCCGACAGCACTTTTCAGAATCCCGGCATGAACTCATTCAACCATTATGCATACGGAGCCATAGGAGAATGGCTGTACCGCTATGTGGCAGGCATTGAATTTGACCATGATCATCCGGGATACAAACACATCATCTTTCAGCCCCATCCCGGAGGAGGACTGACTTATGCCAGGGCAAACCATGAATCACCCTATGGAGAGATCATCTCTGACTGGCAGATCAATGACAAGAAATTCAATTACAAAGTGGTGATCCCGCCCAACACGACGGCAAGCATTAAGTTGCCTGAGGCGGAGAAGGGAGAAGTTACAGTAAACGGCACCCTGATGAAAGAAGGAGACTCGCTTCAAAACATCCGAAAGGAAAAAGATGTCCTGGTCATTGAAGCCAAAGCGGGAACCTACCGGTTTGTGTATCCCTTTACTTCAGAAAAAGAATAGAAAGAAGGAGGAGCGGAGTAGACAGACCAAAATCAGAGGGGGTGGAACTTTTAAAATTGTTTATAAGTTCCGCTTAATTGTTGAAAGATACAGTACCTCTTCTCATTTACCTTGTTTAACATTTGATTAGCTTTGTTTTAATTAAAGGCTTTTCAATTGTTGAATGATTATAATTTGAGAATAATGCCTAAATCAAAAACTAAAAACCGAAAGCGATCCAGGAAACTTAAACAAAGGAAAAATACAAGGGACCGTAAAAAGGAAGTCCAGACCAGTAGTAAAGAAAAAATTAAAGCCCGCCTTCAAAAACAGTTGAATGAGGATGTTGCACTACGCGATAAATCTCAAAAAGGGAAGAAAATATCAGAGGTTGTTTTGGAAATGTTACAACCTTTTATTAATGAGGCCCAAAGTCATAACGAGGAGAAAGAAATAATAGATTTAGGAATTATTGCATGGAACTTAGGCGTGATCAGTACTTATTTGGGTAAGGAGGAGATGGAACAAGCCCTGAAAGAAATAAAATCCGAAGTTCCGGAATTCTTAAAGGAAATTATCCTTATATTGGTTGAGTTAAAAACTTCAGATTACGATCAATATGACAAGTTGATCCTGGATTATGAATACACCCGATTTAACAAAACCCGGAATAATTTGACGGTCACATATAAGACCATTAATGAATAATGATAGAGACAGCTCTAAGAAGGCGCTCTTTATTAGCTATCAGTATAAAATATATTTTACTGATAAACAATAATCTGAAACAGCCGCTGAGCGCCTTGTACTTCAAACGATGGCTTTTTAGATTAGACTTCATGATATCTATAGGTGGTTTCATTTCTATATAAGAAAAGCCCGTTTTCTCATTTTCTCGTTTTCCCTTCTTCTTGTTCCTGTCTGCGCATTGGGTTCAATAAACGATTAATCAGTCTTTCTGCCTCCCCGGGTTCTATCTTTAGATTAGAGATAAGGGCTTTGAGCTGAATTTTTATGTCTTCTTCATTTAGTGTGGGCTGATCATCTATATAGCCCTTCTCCAAGAGGAATTGCTCCAGCTCTTCCATCTTGTTTCTCCTGAATCCCTGTACCTGGCCATCTTTTAATGCCCGGAGCAATTTTTTGGGATTCCCCTGGAGGCTGTTAAGCAAATCGCTTACCGCCTCAATGAACTTTTCAGATACCGCCCCCGATTGTTCCACAACGCTGCGGTCAATGGGCCGGGGTCTGCCCTGGCGGTATAATTCCTGAAAACGGTGCAAAAGTTTTGCTTTATCTCTTAATACTTTTTCATGATGCTCCTCCATGTTGTCCAGAATACCTCCATTCTTAAGATAGCTATCCAATTGGCCCCAATAGTTCAAGCCATTTTTCAGACAATTATATAACAGTTGATTATCTTCTATTAAGTACCAAAGGTGAAGTTGAGAAACATTATCAGTCAACAGATTAAATGAGGGAACTTCCAACATGCTTCCATATTCTTCGTGGCTTTTACCATTGGGTGAGGGGACCGTAGTGTGTTCCAGCTTGACAGATTTAAGTTCTGAATGTGAGGGAAATTCGAGGCTTTCATTTTGTTTCCCTGTTAAGAAAATGGTTTTATGTGAAATATCCTGCACAGAAGCAAGGTAGGACTCCCATTTGGCCACCTCATCCCCCTGTGCCGTAAAATAAAAGATTTGCCGGCCTTCCCTGCTGATCTCAACCAAAGCATCTATGATTGCCTTTGCCCTGGTATCATCGCTGTTTGCCAAAAGCTCGTCGGCCAATATAGGCAATTTGACAGAGATTTCCTGGCTCTCAATATAGGCCAGCCGAACCGAAAGCAATAGCTGAATCTGGGTACCGGT
This sequence comes from uncultured Bacteroidales bacterium, assembly GCA_964399175.1. GTDB lineage: Bacteria > Bacteroidota > Bacteroidia > Bacteroidales > UBA12077 > JAGXLC01. Next base: position 12,035 of record CAYNPZ010000095.1, read on the forward strand.
AGATAGTTCGCTCAGATCCTGACCCTTCCTAAGAACAGTATCATTAGCTCTGAAAGCCGCTTCATCCTGTTCATCCAGCATCAATTCATATCGTCCGC
>CAYNPZ010000095.1:12142-14105 GCA_964399175.1 uncultured Bacteroidales bacterium
ATCCGGTTAAACAATTCTTTGGCTCTCATAAAAACTGCGGGCCGGTTTTGTTCTTTGGTTTCCTGCTTCAACCGGTCGACCAGCAATTTTCCGGTAACAGACGCCAGGTTTGATTCATACAGTGACTCCAGATCCTCAAGAGCTTTCTGCTTTTTCTGTAAGGCATCTTCCAGGGCGTTGCCCTGTTTGGCATTGCTGATATTGGTTTCAATAGTGGTAATCTCTTCATTGATGCTTTCCAGCTTATCTGCCTCTTCTTCATATTTTCCGGCCTTTTCCTGCGCCTGGTCAGGAGTGAGACTTGAAAGTTCTTTCCTGTATTCTTCGTAAAGTGAATGCTCCCTGACCCTGTCCCTCTTTTCCGACAATTTTCGCTCCGAAAACTGATAATTTTCCCGGGCTTTTCTGTACTTTTCCAATTGTTCCACAAGCTGCCTCACCCGTTCCTTATCGTCAAAATCCACATCCAGCTTTTCGTATATTCCCCGGAGCTTCCTCTTATCACTGTCTATTTGTTGCTGCTTTTCTTTTATGGTTTCCTCCTGGCGTTTGATTTCCTCTGTATTTTTCCGTTGGAGATTTGCCTCCTTTTTCAGATCATTGTATAAAGCTCTTGCTTCGGTTGCATCTTTTGCTTCCTTTACAAAATTTTCCCGGAAGCGGGCATTGATCTGTTTCAATATCTGATCGTGGCTCTGCGATAAATTTTCCAACTGACTTTTCAAAGCTTCCAGTTCCACATGGGCTTGCTGCCACTTGTTCAGATTCACCACAAACGTGTAAAGCCCGCTGTAATTCCTGGTATCCTCCTCCGGGAGGTGAGGTGCAGCCTGTAATTTTTGCACCCATTGATCATAAGTTTTTTTAATTTCATCAAGCTGTTTTTTTGCTGCCTCACGTTCTTTGCTACGGCTATCGATCTTCTGGCGAATGATTTCCCTCCATTTGATGATATGAAGATCACTGATCAATTGGCTTAATGTTTCATTGACTTGATCAACGGTCCAGGATTCGGGAAGGGGCAAGCCGGTTGATTGATAATCATTTTCCCGCATGTTGATTTCTTCGGAAGGTTTCTCCTGAAGGGCAAAATAGGAAAGAACAGGTAAAAATACAATTCCAAACAGGGCAGGCCAGCCTATAAAATAAGTTGCTACAGCCAGTATCGCTCCGGCTGCAGAAAGGATGATCACCCATTTTTTGGAAGTGCCTTTTTGTCTTCTTTGTGCCTGAAGCCAGAGGCCAAGGGTTTTTATTCCGTGCTGAAGGGTTTCGCTGTCAAATTGATTTCCACCATCATCAAGCGCTTTTTTCAGCTCATCGATTTCTGTTTCAAAAAACTGATGTTTACTAATGGTTTGATGGGCTTCGAGTAAAAATTCCTCCAGTTTGCGCAGATTTTTCAGATCAATTCCTTCCCATTGCTCCGGATCGATGTCTTCATCTATGGCCTTTAATGCCTGCTTCGTTTCGGTTTGGTAATACTCAACCTGATTGTTCTTTTCCCGGATTTCACGCTTTTTTTCTTCAAGGCTGGCTATTCTTTGTTCCAGCTCATCCAGAATGGCATCGCTCATACCCTCTTCGGGCAAGTTCAGCTCAGACAGTTCATTATTATATTGAGTCATCTTATTCTTTGCTTCCCTAATGCCTTGTTCAGCCTTATCCATATCCTCCTCCAATTCCTGTATACGCCCATACTCACTCCCATTCACCTTTTCCATTACATTCGGATAAGTCTCGTATATCTTTCTTTGTTGCTCAAGCTCCTGGCCTGCTTCCAGATATTCAATGACTCGCTCATAAAAATCCTTCAGCCGGGAAGCTTCACGTGCATTATACCTGTCCTTGTAAAGCTTTTGAAGGCGATCCTCTTCCTTTTTTAAATCCCATTGTCTTTGCTGAATGTCCTTAAAATGCCTATCAGCTTCCTGAACTGCTTTATGCTCTGAAATGGTAGAAC
>CAYNPZ010000095.1:14115-14338 GCA_964399175.1 uncultured Bacteroidales bacterium
CTTCTCGCCTGATAGGAATAACCAAGCTCACTTTCGGCAGCATCCAGGTTGTAGCCGCCAATGGATTCCCTGGCGATATGACCGGCCAATTCTTTCTCATCAGCCTTCACCAGCTCATGAAGTGCAAGCATATAGCGACCTTCCGTTTCGGTAACCGGTAAGCCGGCAAGCGTATCATTCTGGCCGTCTCGTTGGGTTTCAATATTGCCAAAATCCATCCTTA
>CAYNPZ010000096.1:0-14199 GCA_964399175.1 uncultured Bacteroidales bacterium
AGTATTAAGAGTAAGATAAACCTTCATATTATGCTTCCGTGCCTCGGCAAGAAGGGCCTGAAGCTGCGAAAGAGTGAAGTTATCAGCCCTTTCCCTTGCATTGAACTGTTTGAGGCCAAGGTATACTGCATCCGCTCCGCCTTCCAGGGCAGCATAAAACATTTCTGTGTTTCCAGCGGGGAGCAGCAGTTCGGGTTTGGTCATGTCGATCTTTTCCTGCAAAATTATTACAGTTTGAGGTTATATCTTAATAACCACCGCTTCTGGCATCAGGGGCTCCAGTTCATGTCGGGATCCAAAGGATAAATGGGGCGCTGAACGTTTTTATAGGGCAGCTCCGTCAAAACCTGATAACAAAAACCGGGCGTGAGCGCCATGATGGTTTTAGGAGAAATGTCCCGCAGTTTTGGATATAAGTATCCCAGCTTCACCACCATGATCTTATGTCCAAGGGGATCTATGCCCACATCGCGGAAATCAGCCGGGGATGTGAACGATCTTCTTACATTCATCAGTACAACCCGAATGCCGTCGACTTCGACTACAACCGGTCGCTGTTTGGTATTCTTTTTCTCCGGGGATATAAATTTTACGGTACCTTTTATTTTTAAGGGATCTCCGAAGATGGTATCCATTTTGCCGCCAATGGTTAGCTCCACACTAGCTCCCTTCCCTGCTGCAACACATTGTTCAACTGCTTTGGGATTAACGATTCCTGCCACGACTGCATCTTCTACCTCGCGGGCGAGAAGCCGTTCCAGAACCAGGGGATTATCCCCTGCAGCTCCGCCGGTGGTGTTGTCGCCTGAATCAGTGATGTAAACTGTTTCTTCCGGTGCATCGAGTGCCTGTTGAATGGCTTCATCAATGGACGCAACGGGAACATCAAAATCCAGATTTTTTCGGATGTCCCAAAGTCTTTGGGACAACTTTTCAGCTTCTTTTTGTGCCTTTTCCATGGAATCCCTGTTTTTGGCCACCACATTCACCCGGATGGCTGAGCGTGGTAAATCGGCCCATGCATATCCTACGAAGATGGAGGCGTCCAAAAGACCTTTTTTTTGAGAGATTTCAGGCAGGCTTTCGTAGAGCGATTTAAGCGGCTCCGTTTCAGTAATGCCTTTTTCGCCGGGTATCAGGATAGGAACCTTTATCTGAGCAATCTGTGGGTTGTAGTTTTTCCGCAGGGTATTGACGAGCAAACGAACCGCCCGGACGTCGGTTTTAGCGCCATCCCGGTGAGGAGCCGTGCGATAGGCGGTAAGGATGTCGAGGTGTTTTACAAAATCAGAGGAAACATTGCCGTGCAAGTCAAAGCTACCGGAAAAGACCGGTTCATCACCGAAAACCTCCCGGAGTGCTTTGATAAAATGGACCTGGGCATCCTTATAACCTTCTACATGCAGTGCGCCGTGCATATCCAGAAATACGCCATCCACATCTTTTGTTTTCCTTGCTTTAGCAAGGATTTTATTCTTATACCGTTCAAACGTTTCTTTCTTAACAACACCGCTGGGCCAGGCATAAGCATGCAGCGAGGGAATGATATCCACATTTTGTTTCTCCAGATAGCCAGCCCATGGCTTTCCCTTGAGGACTTCACTGCCTTCCTCAATGGTAAAATTTTCGCCGGTAGTCTGGAAGGTGCTGAAAGTATTGGATTCATGGCGAATGCCGCAGGTAAATATGCGGAGCTTTTGATCTTTTTGTGAACAGCTTCCAATCAAAAACGGAAGCAGGAGAATGGTTATAAAATGGAATATAGATCTTGTTTTTATCATCAGATATTTATTCAAATTCTTCTTAGTAAATATTACTTAAGCATCAAACTCCAAATAACAAAAAATAAATACCTGCCCCGACAGCAGGCGGGCAGGTATTTGATATTTACCTGCCTGCCGGCAAAGCAGGGTGCTTGATATTTGGAATTTAAATTTATTTGTTAAGGGTTTTAAGAGATCATGTCAATTAAATGCCGTGCCGCAATTTCCGGGCCTTCCTGTTCCATGCCCTTAATGCCCAGTTGCGTGCGAATCTGACCTACAAATACCCCGTGATCATAAAAATGGTTGAAGTATCGCTCTGCAATTTTATCGTGGGCCTCTTTATTTTGCACGGGCCCGAAGATGTTGGCAAAGTAGGTCCCAACCAGGCCGGTAGATGTGGTGGTGCCCTTACTCATCACGGCACCTTTGCTGAAAATATCCAGAGCCGTTTCAGTATTGGGTATTCTTTCAATTACTGGTTTGTCCCCGGAAACTTCTTCATAGTTATTGGCGTAGAAGATGTAATCGACTTTTGTACCCTTTACCACAGTATCAAAGAAGGCCACGGGGAGGATGATCCGTGCATTGGTAAGATGGGCATTCATCAGGATTGAACGATCAATCTGGCCGAAGGCATAGCCTGGCTGCAGGTCGTCCAGGCGAAGGAAAGCCCCTATCTCTGTTCCTATGCCCCTTACGGTACCATCGTCTTCTATTAAAATACTTCCCATGTCATCGGCTACAATGGTTGTTTCGCTGATGAGGTCACCGCCGAGCTGTTTATAGGCCTCCAGGGTTTCAGATTTTCCTGCACCGGTATCTCCGATCATCAGAATGGAAGCTTTTTTTCCATTTTGAAGGGAAATCTCTACCAGTGAACCATGGAATGGCAGTAACCCCTTTTTAATCTTGATGGAGTTGTGAAGTGTAAGCACCATTTTTTTGAGGTATCCAAAATATCCGAATTGGTCATCCCTGGGAACGGCAGCTATATACATGTCATTTTCCTGGTCCTCATGGAATACGGTCGGCATTTCTGCAAGATTGTCCAGGGAACCTTCAGGAACTCCATAAAGATAAATGGCATCGGGTTTTCTGTTAAGGTCCTCTTTGGGTGCGATTTCGAAGAGGTTACAGGCTGAAAAGCCCAGCTCAAAAAATTTCTGATGGAAATAAATGAAGATCAGCAGATCCCCAACTTTTGCAGGATAGCAAAGCCATTCGTTCTGATTGACGGTGACCAGATCCAGGGGATTTTGATTGATTGCAATAAACTGGCCTTTTCTTTTATTCATAGGAGTTTCCAGAATTAAGGGCGGATTCATCATGATCTGACGGATGAGGGGGATATCCCTGATGTTCTCAAACCTGGAGTTTGAACCGAATATTTCCTGGGCAGGATAGGAAATACAGGCAAATTCCGCACCTGAGTTTACCTGTCTGTAGGTTCGGGGATGCTGGCTTATTACGTTTTCAGAAATGTCCCGGTAAATTTTTCGCACAAGGTGGGTAAGCCGCTCCACCGTTTCGTTGAAGGTACGATAAGGACGCTCGTCGAGGTTGTCGGCCTCGGAATCGCATATGATATAGCGTTCGAATTCACGCCAGTAATTGTAAAGGAATTCGAGGATATTGTTCAGCTCCGTTGGATATTTCAGTAAATTATCTGCATCCGGGCGGATATTTCTTACAATGGATATATGATTTTTGGCGAGCAGCTCAAAAATCTCAATAATTTTATTGATTTGTTCGTCGGTATGTTTTATATCGAGCTTTTGGGTGTAGATTGAATTCTTGTCGCACAGCTTTTTGATTCCTTTGCTTACAATTTCATGAAAAAGTTTACTCTCGATTACTTCTGAAGAAGTATCACACAACCTCCCGTTGGTGCCAATAATGATTTTTCTGTTGAGAATTTTGTAACTGTTCATCTTTCCATTGATTTATATAAAACAACCGGTTTATTTTCAGGGTTATCAACTTCTCGCATATTGGATTCTCAATAAAGGGAAAATCTTTCAAAGGTATAAATTTGATTCAAACTTTATTCATCTCAAATGCATTTTTATTAATGTGCTTTTAATTGGTTTGAAAAACAGGGATTTATTTTAGTACTACCCCTCAAGGTATAGGGATTGCAATACAAATTTTGCCAGCCATTTTCTCTTGTTTTATTGTAGGAATGGAAGATATCTTCTCTTTTGGGAAAAATTGGTAATGCACACAGGCATAAATTACAGAATTACAGGGACTTTAACAATAAAAAAGGCTGTATCTGTTGGTAATATAGCATAAAGATACAGCCTTTAATCAAATATTTGTTTTTATTTCAGGCTTCCACCTGGGCTTTTCTAACCTTGCGAATGATTTCAGTTCCCCGGTAAATGGCCCTTTCGTTAACCGGAATCAAGTGTTGATAACGTTCAGGAAGTGACTTTTTGAGTCCTTCCACGGCATTTTCCAGCTCGACTATGGGTTTAATCTTCAGGAATCCGCCGAGTACGATCATGTTAAATGTTTTGTTGGTTTCCATTTTGGTTGCTTCAGCAGCGGCATCCACACGGTAAATATTGATATCAGTGCGTTCCGGATGCCTGGTGATGCCATTTCCGTCATAGATCAAATAGCCCCCCTGTTTTACATCTTTTTCAAACTTATCCATAGACTGCTGATTAAGGATGATGGCAGTGTCGAATTTGCTCAGAATGGGGGAGCTGATTCTTTCATCGCTGATGATCACGGTTACGTTTGCAGTGCCACCCCGCATTTCCGGCCCATAGGAGGGCATCCAGGTTACTTCTTTTCCCTGAACAATCCCGGCGTAGCACAGTATTTTTCCCATCGAGAGCACTCCCTGTCCGCCAAATCCTGCTATTATGATTTCTTCATTCATTGTTACAGATTTTATGTAATTGTGCAAATCATCATTACTTGTTTTCAGGTGTTTTCAGGTCACCGAGCGGATAAAACGGCAGCATGTTTTTTTCCAGCCATTGGTTGGCATTATTTGGGGTCATTTTCCAGCCTGAGTTGCAGTTGGAAACAATTTCTATAAATGACAATCCCATTTCTTGTTTTTGATATTCGAAAGCCTTTTTGATGGCTTTTTTGGCTTTTTTTACATAACCAGGCTTGTATACTGCCTGCCGGCTTACGAAACATGTGCCGGGAAGCTGAGCTACCAGCTCGGTTATTTTTAGCGGGTTGCCCATTTGCTTCACATTTCTGCCATAGGGTGTTGTGGAGGATTTCATATTTTCAAGGGTGGTTGGAGCCATCTGACCTCCCGTCATGCCATATATTCCGTTATTGACAAATATGATGGCAATGTTTTCACCGCGGTTGCAGGAGTGGATGGTCTCTGCAGTTCCGATGGCAGCGAGATCACCGTCACCCTGATAAGTGAACACATATTTGTCAGGCATGGTCCTTTTTATACCTGTGGCCAGGGCGGGTGCTCTTCCGTGGGCAGCTTCCTGCATGTCAATATCCATATAATGATAGGCCAGAACTGAACAGCCCACAGGTGCAATGCCAATCGTCTTTTCCTGGATATCCAGCTCTTCAACTACCTCCATGATTAGCCGATGCACAACACCATGTCCGCAACCCGGACAATAATGAAACACCTTGTCTGTCAACAAGGGAGTTTTGTCAAATACCAGGTTTTCCTGTTTAATAATATCTTCGTTTTTAACTTGTTGTTGATCCATTTTATTCACCTCCTATAATTTTTTGTTTAAGAGCCTGAAAGGCTTCTTCTGTTGAAGGTATAATGCCACCCATGCGGCCGTAATATTCTACAGGAACTTTTCCATTAACTGCCAGTCGGATATCTTCCATCATCTGTCCGGCACTCATCTCCACGGAAAGCATGCCTTTTACCTGATCTGCCAGTTCATATAACCTTTTATTGGGAAAGGGAAAGAGGGTGATGGGCCTAAGAAGCCCTACCTTCAAGCCTTCTTCCCTGGCAAGTTGCACGCTTTTCTGGCAGATTCTTGCCGAGGTACCATATGCTACCATTAAGTACTCTGCATCTTCGCATTGAATCTCCTCGTACCGTACCTCATTCTCCTCGATTTGCCTGTACTTTTCTATCAGTTTCCTGTTAAACTCTTCCATCTGGCTGGAATCCAATTCCAGGGAAGTAATAACGTTCTTTTCCCGGTCCTTTGTTTTTCCGGTTGTGGCCCATGGATATTTCTCCTTAATCTCTTCTTCCGTGAGCCTTGGTTTTTGCTTGCCAACCTCCACCTTCTCCATCATCTGGCCAATGGCTCCATCGGAAAGGATCATGGCGGGATTTCTATACTTGAAAGCCAGGTCGAAGCCCAGCTCAACAAAATCATACATTTCCTGAACAGAAGAAGGGGCCAGTACAATCAGATGATAATCGCCGTGACCCCCGCCTTTAACACTCTGGAAATAATCCGACTGGGAAGGTTGTATAGTGCCCAGTCCCGGTCCGCCACGAACTACATTCAATACAAGACAGGGGAGCTCTGCGCCGGCAATATAGGTAAGTCCTTCCTGTTTAAGACTGATTCCCGGACTTGATGAGGAGGTCATGACCTTTTTGCCACAACCGGCCGCCCCGTATACCATATTGATGGCGGCGATTTCACTCTCCGCCTGGAGCATGATCATACCGGTTCTTCCTTCAGGCTTTTGAGCAGCAAGATATTCAATGACCTCCGATTGCGGGGTGATGGGGTATCCAAAATAACCATCGGCACCTGCACGAATAGCTCCTTCGGCTATCGCTTCGTTGCCTTTCATTAATCTTAAGTCTCCCATTATTCTGAAGTTTTTATCATTTGCTATACGGTTACTTTTGTTCTGTATACCTTGATCACTGCATCAGGGCATACCAGGGCACAATTCATGCATCCTGTGCATGCTTCAGGATTTTTCATATAGGCGTAATGAAAGCCTTTTGCGTTGACTTCCCTTGCAAGGTCAATGACGTCGAAAGGGCAGGCAGGAAGGCATACACCGCATCCCTTGCATCGCTCATTATCAACTACTATTCTTCCTGTAACTTTAGCCATTATATTGAGTTTTTATTGTTTATACATTCGATTGCTTTTCAAAGATAATAATATTTAGACAGAAATTATGACACTTGTTTTTAAACATAACTTGTTCTCTAACACGTTATGAAGAATTCAATTGATCTTCGCTTTATTTAAACTGACTTTAAATGGTCTTCCTGAAACCTTTTTAAACGGTATTCCAGATCATCCATCTGATCCATACTTACTTGCGAAACACATGCCCGCAGACCTTCGGTGCGTTCACTGCCGGTTATATCCAGTGTTATGGCACTGATACCGTAATATATGAGTTCTTCCAGCAATTCATGGCCTTCCATGCCGGGAAAGGAAATGGTGAAGTAAAAGCCATCACTTAGAGGCTGATCTTCGTCTTTGGAATATACCAGGTTAAATCCGTACTTCTGGAAAAGCCTTTTCATCCCTTTTGCCCTTTCCGCATATTCCCTGACACCTTCAATAAAATTGTATCTCCCTTCATTAACGGCTTTAAGGATTTCCAGCAAACCATGTTGGGCAGAATGATTGGCACCTGCTGAGAGGGTGTAAAGTGCTCCGTGGATCATGGAATAGCCAAATTCCTCCGCAGGGAAAAATCGTTTTAATCCCGGAAATCTACGTTGAAACAGGGAATTGGAAATGGCCATCATGCCAATGCGTTCTCCTGCAAGGCTGAATGATTTGGATGAAGATATCAGCAGAACATAGTTACCGGTATAATTGGCTACGGTGGGCTGATATGGTGGTTCCCCCGGTGTGGAGATGTCATGGCGGAAATCCATTCCAAAATAAGCCAGATCTTCAAGTATTACCACATCATATTTGGTAGCCAGCTCGCCGATTGTTTTCAACTCCTTTTCATTGAGACAAATCCAGGAAGGATTGTTGGGATTGGAATAAATAATCGTCGAAATATTGCCCTGTTTAAGATAAGATTCCAGTTTTTCCCTTAGTTTGTCCCCGCGGTAATTGTATACATCAAAATTTTCATATTTCAGGCCGAGTACCCGGTGCTGTTCTTTCTGGACGGGGAAGCCCGGATCAATGAAAAGGGTGGTGTCCTTTTCAGGATCCCGACGGCATGAAACCATGAACCCGGCAAAGGAGGCCTGCATGGCCCCGACTGTAGGCAAGCATCCTTCCGCATTGACCGAAAGATTGGTAAAATTTTTTATGAACCTGGATATTTCAGTTTTAAGGGGCTCTATGCCATCAATCATCGGGTATTTTGATGCGACACCATTTTTTAGTGCCTCGATTTCCCCTTCTATGGCAATTTTGGGAGGTTCTAAACCGGGAACACCCATTTCCATGCGAATGAATTTCTCTCCAGTCTCCTTTTCAATTTTATTCACCAGCTTAACGATCTCCCTTATAGAGGCTTTGCCGATCGATTCTAACCCGTATTTCCTGATCATTTTGTTAACAACCTGATGATCGATGGGTGTTTGTGTGGTCGGATTCATATATGTTTGTTTTTATTATTACCTGTTTTTGTCTCACCTTACATTGATGCAACCAAAATGAAAAAAGACAGGTTTACAGACCTGCCTTTACCTCTATTGGCATTTATATGAACAAAGGCAAAATTTTGTTCAGCCATTTCCGAATTCTTTCATCGGTTAAATGGGCTTCAAAATCCTCATCAATGGGTAAACCAACAAATTTGCCGTTATATATTCCCTGGGATTCCTTAAATTCATATTCATCTGTATTCACATATCCCACAATCTTAGCCTTTTTGGGGAATAGTTTTTCTGCAAGCATACCCAGAGCATCTACAAAGTGTCGGGTATAGGTGATATGGTCACCAAGGCTGAACATGGCTACCACTTTGCCTTCCAGATCTGTTTTATCAAGCTCCATCCTGAACCGATCCCAGTCGGCCGAAGGATTGTCTCCGTTCCAGGTTTCTTTACCAATAGTGGAGATTCCAAAAATAATGTTGGTATACTTTTCCAGGTCTTTAACAGTTGCTTCTTTAACGGCTACCAGGTCCGCTTTGGCTACTCCAATCTGTTCAGCTACTTTTTGCGCTACCCTCTCGGTTGATGATCCCCCCGCCGGCCCGTAAAATATACCAATTTTTTCCATATCGTTTATTGACTTTAAGAAGCATTCAAAGGGAATTTTTAATTAACTTATTAAAAATTTCCTTTGAAAGAAAGATTAAAATTGCTAAAAAATGATGATTAAAGCAATGAGAAATGTCAGGTCTTATAATTTACCTGGAAGTTAGCAGATTTGCCGTAGGATATTTTTGTTATTTGCTGAACCACTGTATAGGGTTAAATATTTCCCAACCCCTGATGATTTCCTGTATTACTTCATCCCATCTGAATAATACAGCGATCAGGACAATAATAAACAATACCAATAATATGATTTCCGAACGGGTGAATTTTCTGCCGGTCCATGTCAGCATGCTTCCTGCTTTTCTATTCTTATTCTGGCATCCACTGCTGTAACTGCTTTGGGATTTCCCATCAACGGATTGAGATCCATCTCTGCTATTTCCGGTGCTGCTTCTACAAGTGCTGATATACGGGTTATGCTTTCTGCAAAAGCATCTTCATTGACCCCCTCCTGTCCGCGGGTTCCTTTAATAATTCGGTAACCTTTGAGATTTTGAATCATCTGTCTGGCTTCATTATAATCAATGGGCGGCAGACCATAACTAATGTCTTTCAGTACTTCGATAAATATGCCTCCGATTCCGCAAAGTACCATATGCCCGAATTTTTCTTCTTTTTTAGCGCCGGTGAAAACTTCGGTTCCCTTGAGCATGGGCTGTATAAGAATACCGGTAGTATCCTGTATGGAGATCATCCGGTCAAATTCACGTGCTGCAGTTTCCCTCCCGGAGACATTCAGGGCAATGCCATCCACATCGGATTTGTGGACGGGCCCGATTACTTTCATAACCACCGGAAAACCGAGGCGTTCAGCTTCCTTCATAGCCTCTTCCCGGCTGGTGACAGTTGCTTCTCCTGCTCTTTTTATTCCTGCCGCATCCAGCAGTTCTCTGACCAGGTTGGGTTGAAGATATCCGTTATCTGAATGGGTTATGATTTGGCGTAGGGTTTCGGTGTTTATATTCAGGGCGGTGGTTTGTTCAGGGGCAGGTCGTGATCTGTTGCAGACTTTGGCCAGTGCCCTGCCGAACATCACTTCATCGGGAAAATTGATCCTGCCTTTACCGATGAAATGGTCAATCTCATCCCTGGCATTAATCACCGAAGGCAGGATGGGATATATGGGCTTTTTGCCGCTTCTCATCTTTTCATCGAGCACATCGTACACCCCGTAAACCGGGAATAAACCCGGACTGCCAAATATGACCGCCATCCCGTCAATATTATGGAATTTTTCATTGCAGTAATCGATGATCTTACCAAGCTGATCAGCAGTACCGGTGGCCAGGAAGTCAATCGGATTTGCAACGGAAGATCCGGGATACAGTTCCTCCTGGAGGTTTTTGCTTTCAGGACCTTCAATCGGCGGAATCTTCAGCCCGTTATTGGATAATACATCGGTGAGCATAACCGCCGGTCCACCTGCATGAGTGATGATCGCCAGGTTTCTGCCCTGCATCTCCGGGTGCATAAAAATGGAAGCCACCGTGGTGAGCTCTTCACGTCCGTTGCACCGCACAATACCAGCTTTTCTGAATAGTGCATCTACTGCTTTATCCGGACTGGATAAGGCTCCTGTGTGAGACGAGGCTGCCCTGCTTCCTGCTTCTGATGCACCGGCCTTTATGGCTGCTATTTTACACCCTTTGCGGTTAAGCGATGCGGCATGTTTGAGCAACCTCTGGGGATGCTCAATGCTTTCAATATAAAGGAGCTTTACCTTCGGGCTTTTTTCCGGTTCAAAATTTTCATCCATATGTTTCAGTATGTCTTCCACGCCAATTTGCGCACTGTTTCCCACTGAAAATACATTCGCGAAGGTAAGGCCCTTTGGTATTCCTGATTCCATGATAAATACCGCTGTCGCACCTGAACCGGAAATGAAATCCACACCCTGAGCTTCAAGTTTTGGAATGGGAGTGGTGAAAACCCCGTTATAGTTCTGATTAAGCACGCCGATACAATTCGGACCGATCAGTGCTCCGTTGACGCCGTCGGCAATATTCCGTACTTCTTTCTCCAGCTTTGCGCCTGCTTCGCTTTCCTCACTGAAGCCTGCTGAAAGTATAATAAATGCCCGGGTACCTTTTTCTCTGGCCAGTATTCTAACAATATCCGGGCAAAGCTTTGCTGCAACTACAATGATTGCCAACTCTGCTTCAGGCAGATCTTCTGTGTTTTTATAGGATCGTATTCCCTGCACCTCCTCTTCTTTCGGATTGGTCACATAAAGTTCACCTTTAAAGTGACCATCAAGTATGTTTTTCAACACTTTGCCACCCGGCTTTTGCCAATTGTTTGAGCCACCGACAACCACGATGCTGCTGGGATTGAGTAACTGCCTGTTGATCATATCGGGAATTTTTTTATATGAAAATATTCAGGTTTACAAATGTAAAAAATACTTGTGCATTTTTATGTTCTTTTTTATTCTTGTACCCGTAAAAACTTGGTAGATATATCCGTTCACATAAAATAACAGCATGATGTGTTCCGTCATTTTGATTAAATTTGCTGGTTTTAAATACCTATAGAGTGAACGGCTACTGGTAATATGGGTTCACGCCTAAATACCTGTCATTTGGATTTTGTGTAAAGTCATTTTATTTTCATCAAATAAAAGAGGAATTTTTCTTTTTTTTGTTATTGTTTACTAGTTTTGCTCCGCGATTTTTATGTTGAATCTGATAAAATTTAATTGCAAGCTTTATGAATAGAGTTTTATTAGCCACTGGAGGAGGTGATTGCCCGGGTCTCAATGCTGTTATCAGGGCCGTTGTAAAAAGAGCCTCAAAAGAAAGAGACTGGGAAATATTAGGAAGTGTGCAGGCATTTAATGGTATTTTATGGGAACCCAGTGAGGTGAAAGTGTTGGATGAACATACTGTTTCAGGGATTCATTTTAAAGGAGGTACGATCCTGGAAACCACTAATAAAGGCGGTCCTTATGCGTGGCCCGTTAAGAATACCGATGGAAGCTGGAGTGCAGTAGACCGTTCCGATGAAATGGTTCGCAAATTGCAATATATGGGAGTAGATGCAGTGATCAACATTGGCGGCGACGGATCACAAAGGATTTCCCAGGCTCTGACCGAAAAAGGTTTGAATGTTATCGGAGTTCCAAAGACAATAGATAATGACCTTGCGGTTACAGATTCCACCTTTGGTTATCAGACAGCAGTTCAGATAGCCACCGAATCGGTGGATAAGCTGGTTACTACGGCTGCCAGTCATAACCGTATCTTTGTGCTTGAAGTGATGGGCCGTGACACAGGCTGGATCGCCTTGAATTCTTCTATTGCAGGAGGTGCTGAGATTTGTTTGATTCCTGAGATTCCTTACGACATTGATAAGGTCATGGAGCGCATCTACTCCAGATTCAGAAAGGACCGCGGTTTTGTAATTATTGTTATTGCCGAGGGTGCCAAGCCCAAAGAGGGTGAACAGTCGAAACAAGAAACAGGTGAAGTTGGATATGCCAATGTTAAGTATAGCGGAGCTGCCGCACGCCTGGTTGATGAATTAAAAGAAGCAGGATGTCCTTATGACATAAGAAGTACTGTACTAGGCCATCTGCAAAGAGGCGGTGTACCACTTGCTTATGACAGGATCCTGGCCACCCAGTTCGGAGTGAAAGCATTCGAAATGATATTGGAAGGTAAGTTTGGAGAAATGGTCGCTTACCGTCATCCCAACATCACTTCTGTTCCTCTGGAAGAAGTTGTAAGTCAACATAAATATGTGGAAGAAGATTCCGATCTGGTAAAAAATGCCAAAGGCGTTGGCATTAGTTTCGGAACTTAATGTAATGATTTATTTCAGAAAATAATTGAAATGAGGGGGATAGGATTGTCCCCCTTTTTTCATTGTAGAGAATTTTTTTGGAAATTGGGAGGACTCATCGGGTGTTATCAATAAAGAATTTGGTAATGAAAATCGCTGTAGAAAATCCTCCCCCTATAATAACGCCGGTGTTGGATTCCGAAAAATACCCTTCCTTACTTTTGGATCCGTTTAAAAACACAAATGTGGATGTAGCTGCCAGTAATCCTCCGGCCACATAGAGTATTGTTAAATCCGTTCCCTTTTTGAAATTAAAGATGGGAGGTTGATTCTGTTTGTTGTTCAGGTGGAGCATTTGATATTTAAACTGCTGATAATTCTCAGGAAGAACTTCTGTATGAATCTGATCCCTGCTATAATGGCCGGATTTGCCTGGAAAATCGTTTGTAGCTCCTGTGGATGCATTTGTAAACATTAGAATCATAGGGATTACCAACACAAATTTTTTCATTAAAACCTGCATTTATTGTTAGAGCAATACGCCAAAGTTAATTAATAATGAAATTCCCGCATTATCATTTTGACGAAATCAGGTATTTCTTACACAGATGGGGTTAATGTTGCTTTGGTAAAAAAATCTTAAGGAAATTGTAACCTTGGAACAAAAAAAAAGTAAATATTTTTGATTAATTTCGTAATAAAGTTGATATTTGTAATGAATGAATAGATAAAAATTTATGCTGTTGAAATTGCGGTCTATATCATTGGTCTGATGAGGGTTATGTTTAAAATTAGAGGGAATCAGTCAAATATCCGTTTTTTAATTAAAAAAGGAATGATGATCAAAGGAAAAACCACTAAAAACAAAAATCAACCTGAGAAAACTATCAACTGGCACAATATAACCATTCTGATTGTCGAGGATGATCCCCTGAGCATGCGATTTCTTTATACCATATTAAAGGAAACGCAGGCTACATTGATGGTTGCCGAAAACGGACAGGATGCCCTGGAACTGGTGAAGCAACAAGATCAAATAGACATCATATTGATGGATGTTCAGTTGCCCATCATGGATGGCCAGGAAGTTACCCTGAAGATAAGGGAATTTAACACAGACATTCCCATTATTGCTCAAACGGCACATGCCATGACTGAAGACAGAACGAAATGCTTTGAATCCGGATGCACCGATTACATTACCAAACCCATTGACATCGAGCTTCTTTTTGATAAAATCAGCAAATACGTTAGGAAATAAATGACCCGGAAAACCACTACCCGAATTGTTTTTCTTTTGTTTTTCATTTTGGTGGTGATTGTTTCCTGTGAACAGGAAAGGACCGATACAGAGTTAATAGAATCTTTGGAGGGGAGATGGCTGGTTAAAGAAAATGATCCTCAGTTTGGAGAATCGACTTATTATGTAAATATCTCCATTTCAAGCCAGGATAGTTC
>CAYNPZ010000097.1:0-9928 GCA_964399175.1 uncultured Bacteroidales bacterium
CAAAAGGTACCTCTCTTTTTTCTTCCCTTGGAAGGTTTCTTCTTATATAATAATTGACGATCTTTTCAATCTTTTCAATTTCTTCCTTTGTAAGCTTCTGGAAATGGGAAAAGTCAAAACGCAGATAATCGGGATGTACCAGCGAACCCTTCTGTTCCACATGCTGGCCAAGCACTTCCTTCAGGGCATCGTGCAACAAATGGGTGGCCGTGTGGTTGTTGGCCGTTTTTACTCTTTTCTGGCTGCTGACCACTGCTTTGAAAGTCGCGTAAGGGTCTTCCGGCAGCTTTTTGGCATAATGCACGGTTTGATTGTGCTCCTTTTTGGTATCAATGATGGAGATCTTTTCTCCGTCATCTTCAATATAACCGGTATCACCCACCTGGCCGCCCGATTCGGCATAGAAAGGCGTATAATTGAGTACCAACTGGTACATCTCTTTGCCTTTTGATTTGACCTTTCTGTATTGCGTGATCTGTACCTCTGCTTCTGTATGGTCGTATCCGATGAATTCCCCGGATTCATCCTCCCGGAGTTTAACCCAATCCCCGGCTTCAACCTTACCGGCCTGACGGGAGCGTTCTTTCTGTTTTTCCAGCTCCTTGTTGAATGCTTTCCTGTCCACCACCAGGTCATGCTCTTTCAAAATAAGCTCGGTAAGGTCCAGCGGAAAGCCATAGGTATCATATAGCTCGAACGCCGTTTTGCCATCTACCACCTTATAATTGTTCTTTTTGGTTCTCTCTATTACTCCGTCCAACATCTTGATTCCTGTATCCAGCGTTTTCAGGAAAGTGCCCTCTTCCTCCTTAATTACTTTACCAATGAGTTCTTTTTGAGCCTCCAGCTCGGGGAAGGCATCGCCCATGACTTCGATCAGTGTGGGAAGGAGACGATAGATAAAAGGTTCTCTAAAATTAAGATAGGTATATCCATATCGTACGGCCCGCCTTAATATACGGCGTATCACATACCCGGCTTTCACATTGGAAGGCAACTGTCCATCGGCTATGGAGAAGGATATGGCACGCAGATGGTCTGCCACTACGCGCATGGCCACATCGGTCATATCATCCTGGCCATACTGCTTGCCGGCCATTTTGGAT
The DNA here is from genome assembly GCA_964399175.1 of uncultured Bacteroidales bacterium. Lineage (GTDB taxonomy): Bacteria > Bacteroidota > Bacteroidia > Bacteroidales > UBA12077 > JAGXLC01. The sequence goes on from CAYNPZ010000097.1 coordinate 1,107, forward strand.
AGCTCTTGTATAATGGGCTGAAAAAGGTCGGTGTCGTAATTGGAATACTTGTCCTGCATCACCAGGCAGAGCCTCTCAAAGCCCATGCCCGTATCCACATGTTTCTCGGGCAGTGTTTCCAGATCTCCATTTGCTTTTTGGTTGAACTGAATGAAAACCAGGTTCCAGAGCTCAATAACCATGGGGTGATCCCTGTTGACCAGCTCAGTACCTGGCTTTCTTTTTCTTTCTTCATCATTTCTCAGATCCACATGAATCTCGGAACAAGGTCCGCATGGGCCGGTATCGCCCATTTCCCAGAAATTGTCTTCTTTAGAGCCATATAAAATACGATCCTCCGGCAAATGATTCTTCCAGTGTTCCATGGCTTCATCGTCCCGCTCCAGACCATTTTCCTGATCCCCTTCAAATACGGTTGCATACAACCGGTCTTCCGAGATGCCCATCTCATTTGTCAGAAATTCCCAGGCCCAGGCTATGGCTTCTTTTTTAAAATAGTCGCCGAACGACCAGTTGCCCAGCATCTCAAACATGGTATGGTGATAGGTGTCGTGCCCCACTTCTTCCAGATCGTTGTGCTTGCCCGAAACACGCATGCATTTCTGTGTATCGACCACACGCTTGTTTTGGGGGGTTTCGTTACCCAGGAATATATCTTTGAACTGATTCATGCCTGCATTAATGAACATCAAGGTAGGATCGTCCTTCACAACCATCGGTGCAGATGGAAAAATCGCGTGACCCTTGCGTTTAAAGAAATTCAAATATGCTTCCCTGATTTCTTTGGATTTCATAAAAAACTATTTTGAAACAATTTAAAATTATTCTCTTCGTTTAGCTATAAACCTTATTTTTGGCCAAAATATTTTGTAAATTTAAATAATTCCTTTAGATTTGCTAACATAAAGATTTTGATACGTAACAACAAAAGTAAACAACCTGATTTTTATGGCTAAAATAAAATATCGCTTTGATCCGCATACGCTTACTTACCAAAGAATTACAAAATCTACAAAAAGAAAATTACGACAGGGTTTACTATATTTTGCAGTAACAGTTATAGCAGCTATAGCGTTTAATATCCTCTTTACAGGATATTTTGATACCCCCAAGGAGCAACGTTTGAAACAAGAAAACGAAAGCCTGGTTTTTAAATATCAAATGCTCTCACAGAAACTTGATCATGTGGATAACACATTGAATAATATCGAGAAGAAAGATGACAACCTTTACAGGCCCATTTTTGAACTGGAGCCCATACCTTCTGATGTCCGGGAAGCGGGATTTGGAGGTACCAACCGTTACGACGAATTAAAAAAATATTACCATTCGGATGTGATGGTATCCACCAAAAAAAAGATGGATAAGATAGAAAATGAATTATACATTCAGTCGAAGTCTTTTGATGCAATTATAGATGAAGCAAAGAATAAAGAAAAGATGCTGGCCCACATCCCAGCGATTCAGCCGATAAGTATCAACGACTACGGAAGGATCAGCGACTATTATGGGAGAAGGCGCGATCCTTTTACCGGAAAAATAAGGATGCATTACGGCATGGACTTTACCGGACGCATTGGCAGTGAGATTTATGCAACCGGACAGGGAATTGTGAAAAAAGCCGGTTATTCAGCTTACGGATACGGAAAGGAAGTCCTGGTCAATCACGGATATGGTTACAAAACCGTTTATGCGCATCTGGATAAGATACTGGTTGAAAGAGGCGATACCGTAACGCGTGGTGAAGTAATCGGAACCATGGGAAATACCGGACGTTCCACAGGCCCCCACCTGCATTATGAAATTCGTAAAAACAACAGGCCGGTGAATCCATTCCATTACTATTTTAATGATATCACAGGCGAACAGTACGATAAGATGATCTCTGCCGCAGCCAGAAACAGAAAACCAATGGATTAAAGTATTTCTATGGAAAAGTATAAATATAAATACAATCCCCGGACAGTAAGTTACGAGAAAGTTGAGCTTACCTGGAAGGATAAGTTTATGCGTTTCCTTACCTATTTTGCAGCTACGCTGGTATTGGCTGTCTTGTACAATCTTATTTTCAGTGCATTTTTTGACACGCCTAAAGAAAAAGAGCTGATGCGTGAGAACAACCAGCTTGAGCTGCAGTATGAGATGCTGAACGAGCAGTTCGATCGTGTGGAAAAGGTCTTGCAAGATCTCCAGGAAAGAGACAACAACATATACAGGGTCATATTTGAGACCGAGCCCATCCCGAGCTCTGTACGACAGGCAGGATATGGTGGCTCAGACCGCTATGAAGAGCTGAGAAACTTAGAAAACTCCGAACTGATCATTAAAACCAAACAAAGGCTGGACAACCTGTCTAAAAAACTTTATGTTCAGTCGAAGTCCTACGACGAGATCATCAGCATGGCCAAGAACAAGGAAAAGATGCTCTCATCCATTCCAGCCATCATGCCGGTTTCCAATAAAGACCTCACGCGTACTGCTTCCGGTTACGGCTGGAGGATCCATCCGATTTATAAGATCAGGAAGTTTCACGAAGGTATGGATTTTACAGCTCCTACAGGAACAAAACTATATGCGACAGGCGATGGAGTTGTTGAAGTGGTAAAAAGCTCCAAACGGGGTTTTGGTAAGAGGGTGGTTATTGATCACGGGTTTGGTTATAAAACGCGTTATGCCCATTTGAACGAATTCAATGTAAGACGGGGACAGAAGGTAAAAAGAGGCGATGTTATTGGTTATGTGGGAAGTTCCGGATTATCTGTCGCCCCACACTTGCATTATGAAGTGATGAAAGGGAACCAGACAGTAAACCCGGTGGATTACTATTTCAACGACCTTACTCCCAAACAATATGAGAGGATGATCTTCATCTCCAGTAACAGCGGACAATCATTGGATTAATATAAATGAAGGATCTGTTCAGAAAATTCCTTTGCGTGGTCCCTCTATTATGGGCTTTTTTTTTGTCTTCAGCCCAGGTAGATTCTGCCTTACATCCGGATGATTCAATCAATAAACCAAGACCAGAAACGAGTAAAGTCGATTCCGTTGAATTGATCATACCCACCTTTCTTGGTAACAAGCAACGTAATTATTATGGTTCCAAACCCCCAGATGCTTTAGAAATCAAGTGGAAAAAATACCTGGGAAAGGGAAAAACCGTTATTTCCAGGAAAATCGGTGAAAAAGAATGGGAGGGAGCAGGCTGGACCGGTCAGCCTTTGCTTGTAAAAGAAGGAAATGAATTATACCTCATTCAGGGCGCTTATGATCACAACCTGAAAAAAATCAATGCTTCTACCGGAAAAACGGTTTGGGAATATACCTACGACGATGTGATCAAAGGTACAGGCACCATATGGTATGAACCGGATTATCCGGAACCTGAAAACCGCTTGGTTATCATGCAGGGAAGCCGCCTGGGTGTTGGAAATTATGTAGACAGCGATCATATTCCCAGTTACCGGGCTATATCTTATTTTACCGGGGAGGAATTGTGGCGGCATGATGTTAAATGGACCCACAGCTATAGCCGGGATGTTGATGGGTCCGCTCTGGTTATCAATGACACGGTGTATATCGGCCTTGAAAATTCCCTTTTTACCGTGTTTGATCCCGATTACAAGAATGCCGGGATGAGGGATAGTATGCTGCAACCCAGAATTTACCGGCAGCTAAGGTTATATGACATGCCCGATGTAAAAAAACATGATCATAATGTGGTTACCGAATCTTCGCCTTCCCTGCTTGGAAATCACATTTACGTAGCTTCGGGTTCCGGCCATGTGTATGGTTATAATATGAAAACCCATAAGCTGGACTGGGATTTTTATATCGGCTCGGATATAGATGGCTCGGCCGTTGTAACTTCCGATAGTTGCCTGATGGTTTCAGTTGAAAAACAATATATAAAAGGTAAGGGAGGCGCCTTTAAGCTGGATCCTTCAAAGTCCCCTGAGAATTCTGTGGTTTGGTATTATCCGACAGACAGCACAGATCTGCTTAGCTGGAAGGGAGGAATCATCGGTTCAATAGGAATTAATGACAATTACGCTAGTGAAGGGGAGGAAAAACTTGCTGCATTCACCGGATTGGACGGTTATCTGTATGTCGTAAATCATCAAAAACTTGATTCCGGTAAGAAAGTGCTGGGTCCTGACAGCCTGACCTTTTATCCTGCTCCGGAACTGGTATATAAGCGAAAAGTTGGATCTTCCATTTCAACTCCCGTTTTTTATGAGAACAAGCTCCTGGTTGCCACTTACAGCGGTCTGTTTCTTTTTGAATATGACCACCAGCAGAATTTTGTGCTGAAGGATAAATTTTCGGCTCCTTTTGAAGCCACGCCAATAGCTTATAACGGATGTATCTATATAGCATCGCGGAACGGTTATCTTTATTGCTTTTCCGGTTAAAAAGGATTTGAGTTTCCTCACAGATTTTATTAATTTGGAATCATAAAATAAAACTTTAGAAAATGCCCTATAAAGAACAGAAAGTCGATAAGTTATATTACAGTATTGGTGAGGTGGCCGAGATGTTCGGCGTAAATAATTCCCTGATCAGGTACTGGGAAAATGAATTTGATATCATCAAGCCCAAAAAGAACAAAAAGGGGAACCGTTATTTCACCACAGAAGACATAGAGAATTTTCATATCATTTACTACCTGGTCAAGGACCTGGGCATGACCCTGAAAGGCGCGAAGAAAAAACTGAAGGAGAACAAGGAAGGTACCATTTACAATTTTAAGGTGATTGAATCCTTGAAAAATATCCGGTCCATGCTGACAGAGCTCCGTGAAGATCTGGATAATATCTGAAGGGTTTTTCCTGCACATTTTTGAATCTTCATTGTTGTATAGAGTAAAAAAAGACCTATGCAAATCAAAGAACTTGTTAATTATCTGAATACAGCAATACCAAATGGATTGCAGGAGGAATATGACAATTCAGGATTGCTGGTTGGAAACACAAACAATGAATTATCGGGTGTTCTGGTGACAGTGGATGTTACTGAGGAAGTGATTAATGAAGCACTGGACAAAGAAGCCAATTTCATTCTTGCCCACCATCCTTTGATATTTTCAGGTTTGAAGAGCCTTACCGGGAAAGACCATGTGGAACGGTGTGTAATTAAAGCTCTTAAAAATGATGTGGCAATTTATGCCGCTCATACCAATCTGGATAATCTGAAGAACGGTTTCAATTTTATGATGGCGGACAGATTGGGTTTAAAGAACCAGCAAATACTCAGGCCCCGGCAGAATGATCTTGTAAAGCTGGTGTTTTTTGTACCCCATGATCATGCCGGCCAGGTGAGGAAAGCGGTATTCGAAGCAGGCGCAGGAGTTATAGGAGATTATGATCAGTGTAGCTACAACCTTGATGGTCAGGGAACATTCAGGCCGGGCGAAGGCTCTGATCCTCATTCCGGGAAGAAAGGGGAAATGCATTTTGAAGAAGAAACACGGGTGGCTACTTTCTTCCCTTCCTATAAAACCGGACAGGTTATTGAAGCCATGAATGAAGCCCATCCCTATGAGGAGGTGGTTTATGACCTTTATTTTTTAAAAAATGAGGATAAGGATAACGGGGCGGGTGTAATCGGAACGCTCAACGAAGAAATGCCGGAAAAGGATTTTCTGGATCTGGTTAAAAATCAGCTAAAAACAGAATGCATCAGGCATACTAAATTTTTATATTCATTCGTTTCCCGGGTTGCCATTGCAGGAGGAAGCGGAAGTTTCTTGCTGAATGATGCAATTGCTCAAAAAGCCGATATTTTCATCTCTGCTGATTTTAAATACCATAATTTCTTTGAAGCAGATGAAAAAATCTTAATAGCCGATATTGGGCACTTTGAAAGCGAGCAAGTGAGTAAGGAGTTCTTTTATGAATTATTAACAAAAAAATTTCATAATTTTGCGACCCATTTATCAGAAGTCAATACTAATCCCGTAAACTATTATTAATATGGCAGCCGTAAAGAAACAGAAAAGTGAAACAACAGAATATTCCGTAGAAGATAAGCTAAAAGCCCTTTATGAACTTCAAACCGTAGACTCGTCCATTGATAATATTCAGCGACTGCGGGGAGAGCTCCCTTTGGAAGTACAGGATCTGGAAGATGAAATCGCCGGTTTGGAAACGCGGGTGAAGAATTATGAAAACGAGGTAAAGGAGCTTGAAGACAGCATCACTAAAAAGAAGAATGAAATAGAAGAATCGAAACAGTTAATAGAAAAGTATAAAAAGCAGCAGAACAACGTTCGGAATAACAGGGAATACGAAGCGCTTTCAAAAGAAATAGAGTTTCAGAGCCTGGAGATTGAATTGCGGGAAAAGCACATCAGAGAACACAATGAGAAGATACAGCAAAGAAATCAGGATATTGAAGAATCCAGAAAAGAACTGGAAGAGCGGCAGAAAGATCTGAAAAACAAGAAAGACGAGCTGGATTCTATTATTGCTGAAACCCAAAAAGAAGAGGAAGAGCTGAATGCCCGTTCCGAAAAGATCAGAGAGATTATAGAACCACGGTTGCTGAATGCCTATAAAAGAATCCGTAATAATGCCAGAAACGGCCTTGCTGTGGTGACCGTTGAAAGGGATGCCTGCGGCGGATGTTTTAACAAGATTCCGCCGCAGAGACAGCTGGATATCCGTTCGAGGAAGAAGATCATTGTATGTGAATATTGTGGAAGGATCCTCGTTGATCCCGAATTGGCGGAAGAAATCACGGCTAAGGTGAAACCAAGAAAAGCGGAATAAAAATTACATTAAAAAATGGAGCTTCATCGAAGCTCCATTTTTATTTTGGTACCTTAACCTTGTATTTTACCTCAAACTTACCTTTTGCAATGGCATTTAACTTGCCTCTAAGCATGCGTTTTTTAAGCGGTGCCACTTTGTCAGTGAATAGAATGCCTTGCAAGTGGTCGTATTCGTGCTGTATGATTCTGGCGCCTATACCGCCAAATTCATCTTCATGCGGACTGAAATCGGCATCATACCAGCGGATTCTGACCTTTTCAGGACGTACAATCTCCTCTCGTATCTCGGGTATACTAAGGCAACCTTCTTCATAGGTCTTTTCATCGCCATACCTTTCAAGAATCTCAGGATTGATGAATGTCATCCTAAAATCTTTAAGGGTAGGATCATCCTTTTCAAGTGGTGTGCCATCCACCACGAAAATCCGGATGGATTTCCCCACCTGCGGAGCTGCCAGTCCAATGCCGTCCGAATGATGCATGGTTTCCCATAAATCCTGGATGAACTGATCCAGCCCACTTTCATCCTGTTCAACTTCCCTTGCCACTTTTCTCAGTACAGGCGAACCGTATATATATACTGGTAATATCATGGGTTTATGAGATTTTTCGTTCCAAAAATGACTGTAAAATTATGGTTGCGCTGATCTTATCAACGTTTGCCTTATTCTGCCTTTGTTTCTTTTTCATGCCTCCCTGTATCATGGCATCCTGAGCCATGCTGGAAGTAAATCTTTCATCCTCAAACTCTACAGGCAAATTTGGAAATTGTTTCTTCAACTTCTTTAAAAATGGTTTAATGTATTGTACGCTCTCTGAATCCTTATTGTTCAATTGTTTGGGGTAACCCACAACGATGGTTTCCACATTTTCCCGGTCCACATATCCGCTCAGATAATCCAGCAACTCATTAGGATGCACAGTGGTCAAACCGTTGGCGATCATTTTCATCGGATCGCTGACGGCCAGGCCAACCCTTTTCTTACCATAATCTATGGCCAGTATTCTTCCCATTGTCTTTCTTTTTTACTCCATCCCGGAAAGGCAAAGTTAAAGAAAATTCATTTTCGTTGGTTATTTATTTAGAATTATTCTTAATAACCCGAATTATTTATAAATAATTCTGTCGCTATTGAAAAACCTTGCTTTTTACTTCAATATATTTCGTAAAACCCTGGTTTTTCTAATGCGGGGTTACCTGCCCGCCGAAGCTTGCAGGCGGGCCTGGATTCTACCCGCAATCCATCCCGCATTCATAAACGAATCCCGCTTTTTCAGCGGGATTCGTTTATGAATGATCCAGGATAAAAAAAGCCGATAGATGATACCGGCTTTTTTCCTGCAGGATAATTTATAAATAAAAGAAATTAAATCAAGATTTTAGCTTTTAATTCTTTTCTACTTTTAAAACATCCTTGATGGCTTTTTCAAAAGTATCCTTAGGCAAAGCTCCCTGAGCCATTTGTGGTTGTTCACCTGTCGGTACGAACAAAATGGACGGGATGCTTCGAATGCCAAACATAGCGGCTAATTCCTGCTGGTCTTCCGTATCAATACGGAAAACATCAATTTTTCCGTCGTATTCCTGAGAAATCTCCTCCAGAATCGGTTCTACAATTTTACAAGGCTGACACCAGTCTGCATAAAAATCAATAATTGCCGGTTTATCTCCTTCAAATTGCCAATCCTGGTTTTCTTCAAAGTTGAATACTTTTTCTTTGAATGTTTCTTTAGTCAAATTTTCAATCATTACACTTTCGTTTTTTTATTTACAATTCTAAGTATCTAACAATTTATATATTTAAATGTTCGTCTAATATATTGCAAACCCCATACCAAAATTTATAGGGGTGTTTATCAGGTAAATTAATTCTCTTTATGCTTTTCAATAGTATAAACGTATTGGTAATGAGAATATTTTAGCCCGAATTATTCACAAATAATTCGGGTTGGATAAACAAAAACCGGGTATTGGATTTATATAAACAAAGAATTTTCTTAAAAAAATATTTATTTTGCCTTACATTAAGAGAAAACTTGACATTTC
>CAYNPZ010000097.1:9938-14013 GCA_964399175.1 uncultured Bacteroidales bacterium
GTCATATTTTGATATGCAGAAAACTCTCAGGCATCCCATATTTCATGTTGTGTCGGATCTGGTAGATCCTGAGGGGTTGACCGCTTTTGCCATAGGCGGTTATGTGCGTGATATTTTTCTTGACCGTGCTTCTAAGGATATTGATATAGTGGTTCTGGGTAGTGGCATCGAACTGGCCCGGAAGGTTGCTGAGGAATTGGATATTAAAGATATTGCCGTATATAAAAATTTTGGTACGGCCATGCTGCACTACCGGGATGTTGAAGTTGAATTCGTCGGCGCCCGCAGGGAGTCCTACAGAAAGGAAAGCCGCAAGCCCATTGTTGAAGATGGAACGTTGGAGGATGATCAGAAACGAAGAGATTTTACTATCAACGCACTGGCAATTTGTCTGAATAAAAAACATTATGGGGAACTGGTGGATCCTTTCAATGGATTAAAGGATCTGAAGGACAAAACGCTCCGTACGCCGCTGGATCCGCAGCAGACTTTTTCCGATGATCCGCTGAGAATGATGCGCGCTGTAAGATTTGCCGCCCAGCTTAATTTCAGGATCGGAGATAAAACTTACGAGGCAATTGTAGCCAATGCCCCGCGCATTCGAATTGTATCCAACGAACGCATCGTAGATGAGATGCACAAAATATTGATGTCCCCAAAGCCCTCTTTAGGGCTGATCCATCTGGAGAAAACCGGCCTTTTAAAGGAATTTTTTCCCGAGCTGGCCAATCTTAGGGGTATTGAGGTCAGGGAAAATCTCAGACATAAGGACAATTTTCTCCATACAGCCAAAGTAGTGGATAACGTCAGTAAAATGAACGGTAATCTCTGGCTTAGATGGGCAGCACTGTTGCATGATATTGGAAAACCTCCTACCAAAAGGTTTTCCCGGGAACAAGGATGGACTTTTCACGGGCATGATCATGTGGGGCAGAAAATGATCCCGGAGATCTTCAGAAGACTACGTCTGCCCATGAACGAGAAGATGAAATACGTGAAGAAACTGGTTGGACTACATTTGCGACCCATTGCCCTGGTTGATAAAGAAGTAACCGATTCTGCCATACGGCGTCTTTTATTTGATGGCGGGGATGATGTGGAGGATCTGATGACGCTATGTGAGGCCGATATTACATCCAAAAATGAGAAAAAGGTCCGCAAATACATCAGCAATTTCCGCAAGGTGTGGAAAAAGATGAAAGAAATTGAGGAAAAGGATCGTATAAGAAACTTCCAGCCTCCCATAAAAGGAGAAACCATCATGAATACTTTTAATATCAAGCCGGGGAAAAATGTGGGCATCATAAAAAATGCCATTAAGGATGCCATTCTTGACGGCAAGATTTCCAATGACTATGATCAGGCTTACCGGTTCATGCTGGATAAAGGGAAGGAGCTGGGCCTTACGCCGGTGAACAGCAAAGACAGGCAAACCAATACTAGTGAAGATCAAGAATAACCGGAAGGTGGTCGCTGAATCCTCCCTTATAGCGGTAACCCGAGTAGGTCCTGAAAGGTTTTGTACCAGTATATTTCTCATCTTCCCGCACCAGGAAAGGGGTGAGCATTATATGCGCATCCCCTGCAGAGGCATTCAACCCTTTATCTTGAATCAGCAAATTACCTGAAACAATAAACTGGTCAAAAATCTGCCAGATTCCCTGGTATTTATAGGAACCATACGGGAGTTTTTTCCATTTAGCTGAGAGGTTATACAGTTTTCCCGGACTAAGGGTATCGGTAAGGACTTTTGCTTTCAGATGTTTTGTTAAGCATTCGGCTTCAGGCGGATCATTAAAATCACCTCCCGCAACAATAAGGGCTTCGGGATTCATGTTTAAAACAGAATCAATGGACTGTCGGAGGATCCGGGCTGCCTGTATTCGCTTGGGCCGGCTTTGTAATTCCCCCTGCCATTTGGACGGCCAATGATTGAAGAAGATATGGAGGGTGTCTGATGTTTCTGTAGTACCTTTAATATAAAGGATATCCCTTGTTTTTTCATATTGCTTAAGCAACGGTACAGGGATGTTTCGGAAAGACAGAGGCCGGAATTTTTCTTCCCGGTAAATGGCTGCTACATCGATTCCCCTGAAGTCCGGGGATTCTTTATGTATAATCTTATATTGGTACTTTGAAAAAGGCGTGCGGTGTAACAAATCCTCAAGGACTTTTCTGTTTTCAACCTCGCAAAGGCCCACCAAACCTGGAGGCTCCCATCCACCTGCCGCTACTATAACTTTGTAGATCTTTTCAATTTTATCCCGGTATTTATACCCGTTCCATCGTCTTATTTCCGAAGGTAGAAATTCGTCATCACCCTGGGGCGGATCATTGATCGTGTCAAAAACATTTTCCACATTGTAGAACATTACGCGCAAGATCCGTTTCTCTTCCGGATCAAATGAATCGGATTTTTCCTGTGCGCTAACCAAAGAAATACAAACCAGTTGGGTCCATAATATAGCAATAGAGATATGAAGCAATGGTTTCATAATCATTCCTCCTGTTTGTCCGTTCCCGGGATGTATTCATAAGCCCCGAGATCAGGTGCTTCATCTGCATTTCTGTTGTTGTTCAAAATATCTTTGGGATACATTTCACCGGTTTGCAGGTCGCCTGTATCAATGGCAGGGGATAAGGTATCCAGCCTGAAATCAAAATCTTCTATGGAAATGAAGGTTGGTTCCTTGTTCTGAATAACATTTTCATAATGTCTGCCCCTGGCATCAATGGCCGCTCCTGTCTTGATCAGGCAATGTTCAAACCTGTACTTCATTTCAGCAGCGGGCAGGGAATCGAAGCCTATTTCATAAGCATTGTTGCCATAGATGATGCAATTGTTGAAGCGGGCTTTTTTCAGGTCACCGGCCTGCTCATTATCATTTTTATCGGTATAATAATTGTTTAATAGCAAAGAGGGTGTATTCCTTGTTGATCCTGACCAATAATTTGCCATCGTGGTGTGATAAAATTCGTAAGAACCTCCCTGGGTTAAGGCTGTCGCATATGCTCCGCAATCTGCAATCACATTGTTATATGCTTTGATTTTAGTGTCATGGGCATAAATTCCGGCGTAGGTCATGTGTTCAATTTTAGAATTGGAAAGCGTTAGGGTAGGGGAGTCGGCATTGCTGAGGCTATCCACCTGTATCCCGATGATGGCATTTTTAATATGGGTATGATCAATAATGTTATTATTGCTTCCCGGCATCAGCCAAATGCCGTCCCATTGCCCCGGAATATCGCTGTAATCCTCTTCAGGGCGATCAGAAGCGAAAAGAATGGGATTTTTTCTGGTGCCGTCACTAATGAGGGTTCCTGCTACCTTGAACCGGGAGCCTCTGTGAAAATGAATTCTTGTGCCCGGTTCAAGGGTCAGGACCTGTTGCGTGTCGACCAATGCTGAATTGTATACCAGATAAGGCTTGTCAGCTTTCCAGGTCTGGGTTTTTAGCACCTCATCCTTTATCAGGTGCACATCCTGACCCCAGGCCACCAGTTTAACATCCTGGGTGTTCCCGTTTGTTTCAAATATTATTGAATCTTTTACCACCAAAGGATTATCGGAATTGTTCGGGTCAATGGTAACCTCTACAAAAATGTAAAGGCTGTCGCGGGGATTAAGCTGAACATTCCTCATACTGGAAGTCTTTGTTCCATTGATATTTAGTCTGTAGGCGGAATTATCGTCGCCGGCAAGTTTAATGGAGCTTATTTGGATCTTTTTGTTATTCGGATTTTTTACCGTGAACCTTTTGGTGGCTGAGCCAATGGAAGTAAAAAGGGTATCAAAGAGAACCGTATCTGTGGAAAAGCTAAGTTTGGCGGAAGGATCATCCACAAATCCTTTTTCCTCGCAGGAAATAAATAATCCCATAAATAAGGATGCGAGGATCAGCGGAATGATGTTATTTTTTGTACACACCTGGCTAATATTCTTTTATCATGCACTAATCGGATTTCGTAGATAGTTGTTAATCAATACAACAGTCATCCTGGATGTTGCTAAAAAATACCGAGCACCTTTTTAGACATTAACGAATATCCCCAACTTGGACAAGCCAAAACCAAG
>CAYNPZ010000098.1:0-13816 GCA_964399175.1 uncultured Bacteroidales bacterium
CGCAGGTTCAGGGGGCTGAGCAGGCAGACCTGTATTATTTCAGGTTGAAATTTGATTGACCTTAGTTTTTATCTCATCCTAGGTGATCTGCAGATTAGAAGTATATAATGAAAGTCTGTCCATAGAAACCTCTGTGTCCCTCTTTGAATCCCTTCGAGTTCTCAGTGGTTAACATTATGTACTTGAACCGCAGAGTTTAACAGAAAAAAGGCATGAAGTAAGACTGAGGTAATTTATAAGAATTTCAATTTAATTTGCCTTCTGAAGTATTTTTTTATATTTTAGATTTTTTAGGATCCTGATTTCAGGCTGCTGAACAGAGATTTTTCTGGTGTGAGAAAAGATGGTTTCCCGGTAACAAACAAAACAAATTTGTTCTGATAATATGGATGCTGTCCTTTAAATTATACCTGTGAAGATTGAACAATGAATAATTTGAGTTCCCATAAAATTCTTTTTGCACTGCTCTTTCTGTTAGTTGCTTCTTTTAATTATGGTTTGGCTCTGGAACAAGACGAGTTTGTGATTATCCCGGACACCTCATTTCAAAGGATTGACGCCGAAACTGAGATTCCTGTAGATATACAAGTCAGTAGATTTATGATCGGGAAAACAGAGGTTACTCAAGCGCAGTTCGAGGAGGTAATGAATGATAATCCTTCATTTTATAAAGGAGCTAACAAACCGGTAGAAAGGGTGAGTTGGTGGGATGCCATACGATATTGCAACGAACGCAGTATTCAGGAAGGTTTTGAATCTTGTTATGATCTCTCAACAGGTAAATGTGACTTTTCGAAAAATGGTTATCGTTTAATGAGTTAATTCAATAAAAAACCTAATATTATGGAACATTCCCGCAGAGATTTCTTAAAAAAGGCAGCTGTTGGTTCTGCCGGAGTTTTTATGTTAAATCAGATGGGTTTTAATCAAACGCTTTTAGCCCAGGACGAAGACCTCAGTGTTTTACCCAACTGGATACGCCATAAAGGCAAAAAAAATGCCTTATACAATCATTATTATTCCATAGCTTCTTCCTTCCTTATTGACAGAAAAGAGAAAGTTTCTCAGCTTACTGAAAAAGATCAGTGGCAATCCCGCCAGAAGTCCATGCGGGAAAAAATCATCAAATGCCTTGGTGGTGAATTTCCCGGGAAAACCCCTTTAAATGCTGAAATCACAGGCTATGTGGATAAAGAAGATTACAGAATTGAAAAAGTGATTTTTGAATCCCTGCCTGAGTTTCATGTTACGGGTTGTCTCTTTATACCCAAAAAATCGGAAGAGAAAAGACCGGCCATCATTTATTGTTCCGGTCATACCAATGTGGCTTTCCGGTCACAGACCTATCAGCATGAAATTTTAAACCTGGTAAAAAAAGGTTTCGTGGTATTTGGCATTGATCCCATCGGTCAGGGAGAACGCCTGCATTATTACAATCCTGATCTGGGTAGATCCATGGTAGGAGGGGCCACAAAAGAACATTCTTACCCCGGGGCGCAGTGTTTCCTTACCGGAGACTCCATTGCCCGTTATTTTATCTGGGATGGAATTCGGGCAGTTGATTACCTGCTCACCCGGGAAGAGGTTGATCCGGATCGGCTGGGTATCACCGGCCGCTCGGGAGGAGGAACCCAGAGCGCCTATATCGGAGCTTTGGATGACCGGATCCTGGCATCGGCACCGGAATGCTATATTACCAGCTTCATGCGGTTAATACAATCGATTGGACCCCAGGATGCAGAACAGAATTTTTACCGGGGAATAGAGCATCAGATTGATCACGCGGATCTGCTGGAACAAAGGGTTCCAAAACCTACCATAATGGTCACTACCACAAGAGATTTCTTTAGCATTCAGGGTGCAAGGGAAACCGCCCGGGAAGTAGATGGGGTTTATAAAATATTCGGGAAACCGGAGAATTTTTCAATGATTGAAGACAATGCCCCCCATGCCTCTACCAAAAGAAACCGGCAACGGAAGTATGAATTTTTCCAGCGACATTTTAATGTTTCGGGGACTCCCGTGGATGAGGAGGTAGAATATCTTACGCCTGAAGAGCTGACCGTTACAGAAACCGGGCAGGTATTGACTTCCCGGAAAAGCAGGTCTACATTTCAGATCAATAAGGAAAAAGCGGGGAAACATCTAACAGCTCTGAAAGACCACCGAAAATCAGTTTCCGATCCTATACAAACGATTCTGCCGACAATAAAGAAGCTTTCCGGGTTCACATCTCCGCAAACCCGGCATGATCCTGTTTTTACCGGCCGATATGTCAGGGAGGGTTACAAAATAGATAAATATTTTGTTAAGGGAACCGGCAGTTATAAGATTCCCTACCTTCTGTTCAGGCCTCAGGATCAAAACGGGAGACTTCCTGTAGTGTTGTATCTGCATCCTGGTGGCAAAGCTGCTGAAGCATCACCTGGAGGAGAGATTGAATCCATTGTAAAGAAAGGGTATGCAGTGCTGGCTCCCGATCTTGTTGGAGTTGGAGAGTTGGGCCCCGCAGGATTTAATGGCGATGCCTATCAGTTTGACCTTGGCCGCGGCGCCTATAACATCTGGTTTTTCGGTTTACTGGTTGGGAAAAGTATGGTGGGTGCTCAGGCCGCCGATCTCATGCAACTCGTTGATGTACTGAAAAACCGCAGCGATATCGCCACCGGCCGGATATCATCGCTGGCCCGGGGAAGGTTGTGCAACACCTTATTACATGCAGCGGCATTTGGGAAGACCCTATCCAAACTCGCTTTGATTAATCCCCTGCTTTCTTATGAGTCACTCGTGATGCCCAAATACTATCAGCCCGAATGGATACAATCAACAGTACCGGGAGCCATAACCGGTTACGATCTTCCGGATCTGGCCGCCTGCATTGTCCCAAGACCTCTTTGGATGGTTGATATACAGGATCATCGGATGAAACCGGCTTCACAGGAGGAGATAGATAAAACCTATCGGTTTCCACGGGAGGTTTATCAATCCGAAAATGCTCAGGCCAACTTCGTGATTAAATCGTGGGACCAGTTCCAGGATTTTTCGGAGATTATGAGCGGATGGCTAAGTAAATAATCTGTTTTTATTTTTTCAAACAATCATTTAAAAAATTGTATAACCCATCAACGCCCAATTCACATGAAACAGCTAACCTTAAGAATTGTTAAAAATAGAGCGGATTTATTGAAACGCATTTTTACGATCTCATTGGCCTTATTGGTTACAGCCGGCACTATCAGAGCTCAGGAAGACCTTAATGTCGTGCGAAATGAATGGCTTCAATACAGCGATGCTCCCAATGCCCTGTACCACCACCTGACCGGCCAGGCATATGAATTACTGGAAACCAGAGAGGAAAAGGTTAACCGGCTCCAGACTGAGGATGAGTGGAGACAGAGGCAGAGAGAAGTGCGAAGCACTATTTGGGAGATTTTGGGTTCATTTGAGGAAAAAATACCCTTGAATGCCAGGATAACTGATAAAGTTCAAAAAGATGCTTACCGGGTGGAAAACATCATCTACGAGTCACTTCCCGGATTCTATGTCACAGCCTCTCTCTTTATCCCTGAAGATATAGACAAACCTGCCCCGGGCATTCTGTTTTGCAGTGGTCATAGCACCAGCGCTTACCGGCGGGAGTATTATCAGCTTCCCTTGCTCAATCTTGTAAAGAAGGGATTTGTAGTCCTGGCCATTGATCCCATTGGTCAGGGTGAGCGGCTTCAATACTATAATCCCGTAACAGGTGAGTCGATGATAGGCGGTTCTACCGATGAGCACTCTTATCCTTCTGCGCAGGTTTTTCTCACCGGAAATTCCATTGCCAGGTATTTTCTATGGGATGGTATCCGGGGTATTGATTATCTGGTTAGCCGGCCGGAAGTGGATCCTGACCGGATTGGTGTTCATGGCCTCTCCGGCGGAGGTACTCAGACTGCTTACATATCTGCGATGGATGACCGGGTGTTAGCCTCAGCTCCTGCGGGTTATATAACCAGTTATCGACGGCTCATGGAATCGATAGGCGTTCAGGACGGGGAGCAAAATTTTTACCATGGCATTTCCAGGGGAATAGACCACCCTGATTTTATTCAGGTTCGAGCCCCGAAGCCAACCCTGATCATGGCTACGACCAGGGACTTTTTCAGTATCCAGGGAGCAAGGGAAACCTATGAAAGGGCAAAAAGGGTCTATGAGATATTCGGAGAGCCGGATAACTTGCAAAAGGTGGAAGACGATCACGGCCATGGATACACCCAAAAGACGCGCGAGGCGATGTACGGTTTTTTTCAGGATCATTTACAACTGCCGGGTTCCTCTGCGGAGGAAGATGTTGAATTCTTAAGCTCGCAGGAATTACAGAAAAACTCTACCGGGCAACTATCTACCTCCCTTGACGGTGAAACGGTATTCAGTTTGAACCGCAGGGAGGCAGAAGAACAGATCAATGACTTGCAGGCTTCCAGGAAGGATCTGGCCAACCATTTTCCGGAAGTAATAAAATCCGCCAAAAAGTTATCGGGATATAAGGAACCTTCCGGGACAGAGGAGCCGGTTTTTACCGGCCGTTATCAAAGGGAAGGTTATGTGGTTGAGAAATATTTTGTAAAAGGAGAAGGAGATTATATCATCCCTTATCTGCTGATGATACCTGAGGAGCCAAACAATAAAGCCCTGCTTTATCTGCACCCCTCTGGCAAATCAGCCGAAGCATCAGCAGAAGGGGAAATGGAGTGGTTTGTCAGGAATGGTTTTACAGTGCTGGCTCCGGATATGATCGGAGTAGGGGAAATGGGTCCGGGCGATTTTCGCGGAGATGCATATATTGGTCATATATCCTATAATATATGGTTTACTTCCATGCTTGTCGGCAGAAGCATAACAGGTATACAGGCCGGTGATGTTGTAAGACTCACCCGTCTGCTGGAGAACAATACAGATATAACCGATATATACGGATTTGCCAGGAAAGAGATTTCGCCGGTACTATTGCATGCTGCAGCTTTTGATTCGACAATCAGCCGTGTAGCGCTTATTGAACCTTATGCTTCTTATCGATCGGTAGTGACGGAACGTTTTTATAATCCTGCTTTTGTTCCCAGCCTTGTTCCCGGAGCCCTTCAATCCTATGATCTGCCTGACCTTGCCGCAAGCCTGACACCAAGAAAGCTGTTGATGGCTGGTGTTATGGATGGTTTGGGCAGTCCCGCCGAGCCTGAAGATATTGCAGGGCATCTTGATATCATCAAAGCCGGTTATCAACATAAGGATGCCTTTGATCAATTGGATGTTACTTTCCGGTTCGGCGAATCATTTGAAAAGCCGTATAAGCCTTATAATCTTTATAGAAAATGGATCAAATAATTATCATTGTTATGAAATTTTATATATGACTGATTTTAAACAAAAATAGAGAGAAGTAAAGATCATGACTAATAAATCAAAATTATTTACAAGACGTGAATTCATTAATCAGAGTTCGAAATTAGCTATAGGTATTGTTGGTGCAGCCTCAACAGCCTTTTCTGATCAGCAATATATTAGTAAACAATCTTCTTCGAAAACGGATATGAAGTTTGGATTGGTAACTTATTTGTGGGGAAAAGATTGGGAATTACCCGAACTCATTCGAAATTGTCAAAAAGCCGGCGTTTATGGTGTGGAACTGCGGGTTAATCATGCCCACGGGGTCAGTCCGAATTTAAGTTCGCGGGAGCGGGACGAAGTGCGCATGCGTTTCGAAGATAGTCCTGTAGAACTGGTTGGTTTCGGAACCAATTATGCATTTCACTATCCAAACAAAAAGGAATTACAAGCTAGTCTGCAGGAAGCAAGGGAGTATGTACGGCTGTCCCATGATCTCGGGGGCGGGGGAGTAAAAGTCAAACCGAACACGCTTCCCGATGACGTTCCTGTTGAAAAAACCATAAAACAGATTGGTGATTCTCTGAATGATCTCGGAGAATATGCCGGTAGTTTTGGTCAGGAGATTCGTGTGGAGGTTCATGGTGAAGGAACTTCCAGGCTTCCGGTGATGAAGCGGATTTTTGATGTCGTGGATCAATCCAATGTCGGGGTATGTTGGAACTGCAACGATACTGATATGGAAGGTGAAGGACTTAAACATAACTTTAACCTGGTGAAAAACGATTTTAGTCAAATCGTTCACATCCACAAATTAGATAATGGGGTATGGGGTGGAACTTATCCCTATCAACAGTTTTTTAATTTATTGGGTTATATGAATTATGACGGCTGGATTTTACTGGAAGCAGCTACCAATCCGGAAGAAGATCGGGTAAAAGCATTGCAAAAGCAAAAACAACTTTTTAAAGAGATGGTCTCCGAGGATTAGAGCCCCGTGTCAGCTTAATTTTAATCTCCCATAAAAAATTTACAGATTATTGTAAAATGCACATAAAAAATTACCAATGAAATCCATTTCGAGAAGAGATTTTTTAATCAAAACCGGCGCAGGACTTGCCGGTGTAGCACTGACCAATCCCATTGCTTCGGTATTGGCTCAATCAGATGATTTAACCAGAAAAATTACCAAAAAAGGAAGAAAGGTTCGTGTAGCCCTTGTTGGAACAGGGAGCAGAGGAACAGCCACCTGGGGATCCCGGCTCATTCATCCCTATAGCGATTATGTTGAGATGGTTGGGTTATGTGATATCAATATGAAACGTGTTAAAGTAGGCCGGGAATTGATCGGAACGGATGCCCCGGTTTTTCATTCCAGTGAATTCGACCGGATGATACAACAAACCGGCCCTGATCTTGTAATAACCACGACCACTGATTGTTTCCATGCAGAATACGCTGTGAGAGCAATGGAGTTTGGATGTGATGTGCTGTCGGAGAAACCCCTGGCAACAGAGGCCGGACAATGTCAGAGGATTCTTGACACCGAGGCAAAGACAGGAAAAACAGTTTGGGTATTTTTTAATGCCCGGCACAGCGGAAGTGCCATGCAAGCCAAAAAAATTCTCGACAGCAATGAGATAGGAAAGCTTATTTCAGCAGAATTTCATGAATATCTGGATGTATATCACGGTGCTTCCTATTTCCGCCGATGGCATGGAAGAAAGGAGTATTCCGGTTCGCTATTGGTTCATAAGGCATCTCACCACTTCGATAAGGTGAACTGGTGGATGGATGCCGAACCGGTTGAGGTTACAGCCTATGGAAAAGTAGCCTTTTATGGAAGCAACAATCCTTTTCGGGGAGAAAAATGCAGGGGATGCCCCCATCGTGATAAGTGTGATTTTTATTGGGATATTACCGAAAGTGAGCGGTATATGAAACTCTACGTAAATTGTGAGGGAGAAGATCACTATGTTCGGGATGACTGTGTCTGGGATCACGATATTACCTCCTATGATTCCCAAACCGTTCAGGTTAAATATGACAATGGTGTATTGCTGAATTATTCGTTAAATGCTTTTATGCCGTATGAGGGACAACAGATAGCCTTTAACGGGACAGAGGGGCGTTTGGATATCCGCAATTATCACCGTCAGAGCTGGGAAGTACCTTATGATTCAGAAATACGGATTTCGAAAAGCTTCAAAGAATCGAGAACGATAAAAATTGGTGGAGAAGAAGGCATTGATGTAACGACAGGCAAAGAAGGAGTAGAGACATTTCAGGCCCAGGGTGAAAGAGGAGGCCATGGCGGGGCCGATCCCCATGCCAAGGATCTGTTGTTTATACCTGATAAACCCGATCCGCTCAATCAAACTGCCGGAAGCCGTGCAGGTGTTATGGCCTCCCTGATTGGTATTGCAGCACGTAAGTCCATTGAATCAGGAGGAAAACCGGTGAAAATCTCCGATCTTATTGATTATCCCAATTCATGGAATTGGTGGGGCGCACGAAGATAGTAGTTGTTTTGCCCCGTTTAATTTTTTATTTTTATCATAGGAATTCAAATCATTATCTTATCCAAAACATATTGATATGGAAAACCAGGAAGACCATAAATCCAAAGAATCCAGGAGAAGTTTTCTGAAAAAGTCATTTGCCGGAGCGGCCGGTTTAATGATCCTGCCCAGCCATGTTATCAGTGGTCTGGGATACAGAGCGCCCAGTGACAAACTGAATATTGCAGGTGTCGGAATAGGGGGCATGGGTAATGCAAATCTTTCAAACATCCCGGATACTGAGAATATTGTTGCCCTGTGCGATGTAGACTGGAACGATCAGGTCGGCAAAGTTTTCAAAAAGTACCCGGGAGCAAAGCGTTATAAGGATTATCGGGTTATGCTGGATAAGCAGAAAGACATTGATGGGGTGATCATTGCCACTCCCGATCACACCCATGCAGTAATCACCATGGAGGCCATAAAAAGGAATAAAGGTGTTTTCACCCAAAAACCACTCACTCATTCCGTATGGGAAGCCCGTGTACTGACTAAAGCAGCCAAAAGACAAATGGTTGCCACACAGATGGGCAACCAGGGTCAGGCCGGAGATGGCCCCCGGCGCCTGAGGGAGATGATCTGGGACGATGTGATCGGCCCTGTCCGGGAAGTTCACGTATGGACCGACCGCCCCATCTGGCCCCAGGGTCTGGATCGCCCGGAGGAGAGTCCATCTGTACCGGATAGCCTGGACTGGGACCTGTTTATCGGTCCTGCACCCATGCGTCCTTACCATCCGGCCTATCATCCTTTTAAATGGCGTGGCTGGTGGGACTTTGGCACCGGTGCTTTAGGCGATATTGCATGCCATTCTTTTGACCCCATCTTCCGCGCATTAAAACTGCAATACCCTACCAACGTTGAATCGGTCTCCTCCCCTGTTAATAAGGAGACTTTCCCCCTGGCCTCGAAAGTGTACTATGAATTTCCTGCACGAAAGGGACTGTATGACATGCCTCCCGTAAGCCTGACCTGGTATGACGGAGGCCTGCGGCCTTCCCGGATCCCCGAGATGGAAGATGGTGAAGAAATGCCCACCAACGGGACCCTCTATGTCGGCGACAAGGGTAAGATACTGAACGATGTGATTTATCCCAAATCGCTGCGGGAATCATATGAGCCGCCTGAACCCTATATCCCGTCCTCACCCGGCCATGAAGAAGAGTGGATCCGTGCATGTAAGGGAGGCGACCCCGCCGGGTCGAATTTTGACTGGGCAGGACCCCTAACCGAGACAGTCCTGCTTGGTAACATCGCTTTGCGCAAAGCGATGAAGGATAAAATTGCCCGGCAACCCCTTAGGTTTGATCCGGAAAAATTCTATTTTCCGAACCTGAAAGAAGCCAACCAGTACCTCCATACCGACTATCGGGAAGGTTGGAGTTTATAAATAAAGTAAAATGAAATCATAAATTAAAAAATCAATAAAATGAAAACCGTGAAAAAACATCCCTTACTTAAAGGTTCGCTCGTAATGATTTTAACTCTGTTAATTCCTGTAGTTCAGCTAAAGGCACAGGAGGTGCAGTTTCCTCCTGAAAGACATCCCAACACCGATAACTGGGAAAAACTATTTGACGCTGAGCTCTCCAACGCCATAGATCCGGATGGTATATGGAGCTTTGATGAAGGTGTGCTTACGGCAACTGAAGATGGAGCCATCTTTACAGAGGGGGAATATGACAATTATCTGCTTGACCTGGAGTTTAAATTCGGAGAACACGCCAACAGCGGTGTAATCGTCCACACCTCCGACTATGAAAACTGGATCCCCAATTCCGTGGAAATCCAGATAGCAGATGACCATGCCATGGATGACGTACCTTCTAAAACATCCTGTGGATCTATCTTTGGTCACCTGGCTCCAACAAAAAGCACGGTCAATAAACCGGGGGAGTGGAATCGCATGACAGTGGGCTGCAAAGGGCAGATGATTTATGTGGTATTGAACGGTGAACCCATCATCGAGTTCAATATGGCCCGCTATGTAAGCAGTGAGGTAAATCCTGACGGAACCGAAATCTTTGACTGGCTGTCCACTCCAAAGGCGGAGCTGCCCACAGAAGGCAAAATCGGCTTCCAGGGCAAACATGGCGATGCGGATATCTATTTCCGTAACCTGAAGATCAAGGAGCTCTGAAGCTAAAAATTTCAATATTTTTTTGATCTTATTTCAAATATGAGCACCTTCAGGTTAAAAGCAGCCATGATTTTCATCCTCCTTTATTTAGGGAGTGAGGATGTTTTTGCCCAGTTGTATCAAACAGGTGCACAGCAGGAAAAATCTGAATTTCAGTGGCCGGATAATAAAAAGATGGCAATTAGTCTTACCTTCGATGATGCCCGCCTGTCACAGCCGGATAAAGGCATTCCTTTACTTGAGCGGTATGACGTAAAGGCTACCTTTTATATTTCACCTCAGAATCTTACAAAAAGGTTAGAAGCCTGGAGGGTTGCAGTTGAGAACGGGCATGAGATAGGCAACCATACTGTGGATCACCCCTGTAGTGGTAATTTTGAGTGGTCGAGGGAGAATGCCTTGGAAGATTATACGCTACAGGAGATGAGGGCTGAGCTTGATTCTGCCAATGAATTTATAGAAAAAAACCTTGGCATCCGGCCTGTGTCCTTTGCCTATACTTGCGGACAAACATTTGTCGGCAGGGGAAAGAATACAAGAAGCTACGTGCCCCTGGTAGCTTCTATGTTTGAGACAGGGCGCGACTGGCTCAACGAAGGCCCCAATGATCCAGCTTACTGTGATATGGCTAAACTTACTGCCATGGAACTGGATGGGAAATCATTCGAAGAGGTCAAAAAGCTGATTGAATCAGCCAGAAGCAAAGGAAAATGGCTTATCCTTGCCGGCCACGAGATGGATGATGGTGGAGCACAAACCTCACGTTTGTCTACCATAGAAGCCATCTGCAAATATGCTATGGATCCTGCCAACGGGATCTGGATAGCCCCTGTGCATCAGATTGCTTCTTATGTTAAAGAAATGAGGGATAAACCACAATTTAGGGAAGTGCTTGAATGCCCGCTTACAAGAATGTTGTCGACCAATAGCAA
This sequence comes from uncultured Bacteroidales bacterium, assembly GCA_964399175.1. Lineage (GTDB taxonomy): Bacteria > Bacteroidota > Bacteroidia > Bacteroidales > UBA12077 > JAGXLC01. The sequence goes on from CAYNPZ010000098.1 coordinate 10,998, forward strand.
ATAAATCTCAATATGGATATGGTAATCAATTGCTGATGGATTTTTATTTTCTATTGTGAATTTATATTTTTATTTCTATGCTCTGATCTTATATTCAGAGTCTAACATTTTAAGTTATACACTATGAACAGAATTTACTCCTTACTTTCAGCCCTTGCCCTTTTGGCCCTTATCTCATGCAATCAATCTCCGGAGAAAGACAGCCAAAAGGAACGACCGAACATCATCCTGATCATGGCCGATGACATGGGATATGAAACACTTCAATGTTACGGAGGTGCAGAGTATCAAACACCCAATCTCGACCGGCTCGCGGAAACCGGGATGCAGTTCACCAATGCCTATTCAACTCCTTTGTGTACGCCTTCCCGGGTCAAGATCATGACCGGTCAGTACAATTTCAGGAATTATTTTCGTTTCGGTAGCTTGCGTACCGGAGAATATACCTTTGGTCATATGGCAAAGGATGCGGGTTATTCTACATTGGTCGCCGGAAAATGGCAGCTTGCCGATAGGTCCTACTACAAGGATCCCAAATATGATCCCTACCATTTTGGTTTCGATGAATACTGCCTCTGGCAGGTGTATCCTGGCGATTACTGGCGCAGATACAAGAATCCCGTGATAATGAAGAACGGTCGCTATCTGAAAGACATCTATGGAAAATACGGCCCCGATATCTACACGGAAGCGATAACCCAGTTCATCGAGGAACATCAGGAAGAGCCTTTCTTTATTTATTATCCGATGGCTCTGCCCCACAAACCTTTCCTTCCCACCCCGGATAATAAGGAATTTGATAATTTGAGTCCTTCTGATGTTTACGGTTTCAATGATACCACTTATTTCAAGGATATGATAGCCTATGTGGATAAACTGACCGGAAGGATCGTAAACAAACTGGAAGAAACCGGAACCAGGGAAAATACCCTGATCCTGTTTACCGGTGATAACGGTACCGACCGTGAAATACGCTCTAAAATGAAAAACGGGGAGGTGATCCGTGGAGGGAAAAGTCTGCCCGTTGAGACAGGCACCCACGTTCCTTTGATAGCAAACTGGGAAGGAAAAATTGAGGAGGAACAGGTCAATTCCAATCTTGTGGGTTTCTCGGATTTCCTGCCAACTTTTGCAGATGCCCTTAATAGTGAGATACCAGATAGTGTTTCTGTGGACGGGATTAGCTTTTATAACCAGTTGATGGGCCAGGAAAGTCCCCAGCGGGAATGGATCTATTGTCATTATGATGACGGAAAAGGATCATTCGACGGAGCGGAATACGTGCACAATAAAAAGTGGAAGCTTCATCGGAACGGCGAGTTTTATAACATTGAAAAGGACCCGCTGGAAAAGAATCCCATTCCCGAAGAACAAATGACTGAAGAAATGAAGCAGGAAAAACGTGACCTGCAGGCTGTTCTGGACTCATTGAGGTAACTTGTTTTAATGAGTTGGCAGTGGGTCCCGCAGGATGCGGGAGCAAAGTTTTCAGACAATTATAGTTATACATTTATGAGTACGGTCTAAAAAGCAATTTTTCCGCCACCAACCCCGCCTGCTTCGGGGTAGGAACACGAAAACACCAAATTTCACAAAAAATAACATACTGATTATATTTGTTTTGTGGAATTTGGTGTTTTGGAGATTTAGTGGCAATTTCTTAATTTAACCCTTTTTAGACTGGACTCATTTATTAAGGGAAAGTTTTAAGGTATTTATAGTTAATATTGAAACATTTAACATGGTAATAAAAGACCAATTAGAAGGCATAAGTTAGCAAAGAGATTAGTTTCTGAAAAATAATTTTGTTACGGACACAGACTTGAGAATTTGTGGTTTGCCAACTGCTCCCGCATCCTGCGGGACCAACTGCCAACTATTTATTAAAGAATGAGAAATATGAAAACAAACACATCCCCTTTAACAAAAAGTTTATCGCGTTTAATAGGCATGACTGCAGTATTCTCCCTGGCTAGTTTTCTGGGTTGCAATTCAGAAAAGGAAAAACAAAGACCCAACGTGATCGTTATCATGGCCGACGACCTGGGTTATGGCGATCTGAGCTGCTATGGCAGCGATAACATCCAGACTCCGAACATCGATTCGCTATCCGAACATGGCCTCACTTTCACCGATTACCATTCCAACGGTGCTGTATCCACTCCCACCCGGGCTGCATTACTGACCGGCCGCTATCAGCAGCGGAGCGGATTGGAAGGTGTGATCTATGTGCGCGGAGAGACCCGCCAAACCGGCATGGACCCTTCTGAGGTTACTTTCGCAGAACTTCTGAAGGATGCCGGTTATGCAACCGGTATTATGGGCAAATGGCACCTGGGGTATAAGGAAAAATACAATCCCGTTCACCAGGGTTTTGATGAGTTTTATGGATACGTGAGTGGTAACATCGATTATCACTCTCATTACGACAATGCAGGCATCTACGATTGGTGGCACAACCTGGATTCCATGAAAGAGGAAGGGTATGTCACCGATCTGATCACCGACCATTCAGTGGATTTCATCCGGGAACATCAGAATGAGCCTTTTCTTTTATACATTCCCCACGAATCACCTCATGTGCCTTTCCAAAGCAGGGACGATACCGGATACCGTTATCCCGGGAAAGAATTTTCTTATCTGGGCCCTGTAGAGAATCAACAGACAACCTATAAAGAAATGATAGAAATTATGGATGAAGGCATTGGGCGGGTGATGCAGACGCTTCGCAATCTTAATCTGGAAGAAGAGACCTTCGTATTCTTCTGTTCCGACAACGGTGCCCGATTTGGAAGCAACGGCGAACTTAGGGGCGATAA
>CAYNPZ010000099.1:0-2389 GCA_964399175.1 uncultured Bacteroidales bacterium
AACTGTATTGCTATATCTTATTTCCTTAAATTTGATTCTGCAATATAGTAAGCTGCTTACTGTCGGTTTTATTCTTCAACAATGATGTAGATGTCCTCGTTTTCTTTCTTCATGTAGTATTCTTCGCGGGCGAATTCCTCGAGGTTTTCCTCATTGGTTTTCAGTTGATGCAGTTTTGTCGAATCTTCTATGATCTTTTGGCGGTAGAATTTTTTTTCTTCCTGAAGCTCGTTATGTCGGTTCATTTGTCTTACGCGGTCCACCAGGTTGTTTTGATCGAAAAAAGTAAGCCACACCAAAAATATGAGGAAAGTAAGGAGGTATTTGTTTTTAAAGACAGGAAGGATTCTTTTGAGGACTTTTTGGATTGCTTCCATGGCTTATCTCATTTTGAGCAAAGATAATATAAAACCTAAAAGCGTCAAAGGAAAGCAAAGAAAATTAAAACAGATTAGGAGAAAGTGTCCAAAAATTTTAAAATTTTTGGACACCTTTTTTAATAGCTGAAATGTTTGTTTTCTTTATTCTTCTTCCAGGAAAGGATACCTGTAATCCTTGGGAGGATTGAAGTTTTCCTTGATGCTTCGCATGGATACCCACCGGAGCTGATTGATGTAAGATCCGGCTTTGTCGTTGGTTCCGGAGCCCCTTGCACCGCCAAATGGCTGCTGGCCGACAATGGAACCGGTAGGCTTATCATTCACGTAGAAATTACCGGCAGTTTGCTGAAGCCGTTTGGTCATCATGTCGATTTCATAACGATCCTGGGAGAAAATGGCTCCCGTAAGTCCATAGATGGAAGTATTGTCGAGAATGTCGAGGGTTTCTTCCATCTTATTTTCATCGTAAACATAAACCGTTACAATGGGACCGAACAACTCTTCTTCCATGGTATAATAATGGGGATCGGTTGTCTTGATCACTGTGGGTTGGATGAAATACCCCTCTGACTTGTCGTATTCCCCGCCGATGACAATTTCGGCTTCCTTATCTTCTTTGGCCTTATCAATGGCAGCGGAATGTTTTTCAAATGCAGCTTCATCGATCACTGCATTCATGAAATTGGAGAAGTCTTCGGGTGATCCTACCTTGATCGACCTGACATCTTCCCTTACCTTTTCAATGATCTCATCAGCCAGGTTGCTGGGCAAATATACCCTGGAAGCTGCAGAACATTTCTGGCCCTGGTATTCGAAGGCGCCACGTGTGATGGCAGTGCCCACTGCCTGAGCGTCGGCCTTCGGAGATGCAAAGATATAGTCTTTTCCCCCGGTTTCGCCTACAATCCGGGGATAGGATTTGTATGTTTTGATGTTGTCGCCGATCTGTTTCCAGACATTCTGGAATACCGAGGTAGAGCCTGTAAAGTGGAATCCGGCAAAATCGGGATGCTCAAAAACCACTTTTCCGGCAGCCGGACCGGATACAAACAGCATGTTGATCACGCCGTCGGGTACACCGGCTTCACGGAAGATCTCCATGATCACGTTGGCTGCATACAGGTTGTTCTTCGACGGTTTCCAGACCACGGTATTGCCCATCATGGCCGGTGCGGCAGGTAGATTGGCAGTTATGGCCTGGAAGTTAAAAGGCGTCAGTGCAAAAATAAAGCCTTCCAGCGGACGGTATTCCACACGGTTCCAGATCCCGTCAGGTGAATAGACCTGCTGGTCGTATATGTGGCTCATGAAATCAACCCCGTAACGCATGAAATCGGCAAACTCACAAACCGTTTCTATTTCGGCCTGATGACAGCTCTTGGAAGTAGCCAGCATGGCCGCCGCGTTGATCTTATAGCGGTAGGGGCCGGTAAGTAGTTCTGCTACTTTGAGAAAGATGGCAGCTCTTTCATACCAGGGCATAGCAGCCCATTTTTTCTTGGCTTCCAAAGCCGCTTCAATGGCCTGTTTTACATGCGATTCATCCCCTTTGTGATAATATCCTAAGGTGTGCTTTAGTTCATGAGGCGGATGAATGGGTACCTTGTTGTCTGTTCGGACTTCTTTGCCTCCAATGATCATGGGTATATCCATCTCTTTGGACTTGAGCTCCTGGAGCGCTTTTTTCAGCTCTTCACGATCCTTTGTTCCGGGTGCATAACTCCGGGCAGGTTCGTTTTTGGCTTTCGGGACTTTGAAGAATCCTTTGGGCATAATTGTGGTATTTTAAGAAGGTTAAACGTTATTTGTTAACAAAGCTATTAAAATGGGTTAAGGAATATTATGAGTATTGTCATTTTTCGTAATATCCTTAATAATTTCTTTTGAATGGCTTTATCCAACTTACACCCCTTTGTAGACTTATCCAGTGGTCTTGTACATCATTTCCGGACTTTTGTGCATCATTACCTTTATATTACTTAACGAGTTCACAGTTTTGTGCAGTATTT
>CAYNPZ010000099.1:2489-12867 GCA_964399175.1 uncultured Bacteroidales bacterium
TTTATTAATTTTGCGAAATCAACTTTGCGCCTATGACAAGAGAACAGTTTTACAGCATACAATCGTGGTTTGATCAATATATAGAACAGTTTCACAGCAATGATCCGGCTTTTCAAAGGAACATCGAGCTGAAGCGAGACCACAGCCGAAGGGTTTGGGAAAATGCCGCGGATTTGGGAATGAGCATTCCATTAAAGGACAATGATCAACTGATCATTGAAACGGCCGGGTTGCTGCATGATGTGGGTCGTTTTGAGCAATTTCGCAGGTACGGCACTTTTTCCGACAAAAAATCGGTTAACCATGCCTGGCTGGGGGTAGAGGTGTTGAAGGAAAAGGATATTCTGAAAGATCTGTTGGAAGATGAACAGGAAGACGTTTATACAGCCATATTGCATCACAACCGGAAGGAAGTTCCACATGATCAAGATGAACGGCAGCTAAGATTCATTAAGCTTTTACGGGATGCAGACAAGCTGGATATCTGGCGCCTGGTTACCGATTACTATTGTGGTAACGGAGAAACGAACAACACCTTGCAGCTTGATCTGCCCGATAAACCGGAGATCAACCGGAAAAATATTAAAGATCTTATGAATGGCCGCCTGGTGGACCTGAGAAATCTTGAAACACTGAATGATTTTAAGCTGCTTCAGATTGGATGGGTATATGACCTGAATTTTCCAAGATCTTATGAAATTATGAAGGAGAAAGGCTATTTGGACAAGATATTTGACTCGTTGCCGGAAAAGGAAGAAATAAACCAGGTAAGGGAGAAAATTCTGAAGTATCTGGAAGTGCAGGGTGCAGAGCACTGGGAATAGAGAGTTCTTGGGGTATCAAGTATCAAGTATCAAGTTTAAGGTTTAATGTTTGATGTTTGATGTTTGGCGCAGCATCATTTATATTTTGTTCCGTCATAGTCCGAATTTCTGAGATATTTAATAAAGGATTTGATTTTTTGGCTTTCCATGATTAACTTGTCAAATAACTTTTTAAAGTCTTCTTCAGTAATATAATTGTTATCATAAGCCCGGTAAAGTTGAGATCGGCATTCCCCGGCGGAACCTTTTGATACCGATAGATATTGTATAAACTCTTTTCTTCCTTCCCTTTCAAAACCCTCAGCAATGTTGTCCATTATTGAACCACTAGATCTCCTGATTTGATCTTTTAAGGAAAAATCTTTGTTAAAGGGTGATCTATTGGTTAACCGATAAACTTCTTTGCAAATTTCCCGGGCTAATTTCCAGATAACTAAATCCTCAAATTGAGTTACTGTAGACATGGTATAATTATTTAAATGATCTATAAACTTTTTGTCAAACTTGAAACCTTAAACATTAAACCTGAAACGCTTTGCTTTTGCTCTATTTAATAAAATTCATTTTCCGACATTCGCTATATCCTGTGTTTGTTTTTAGCCGGTACAGATAGATGCCCGGAGATAAATATGAAGGATTGAAATGAACGGTGTACGTTCCGGCACTTTGGATCTTATTCACCAACGTAGCCACTACCTGGCCGTGTATGTTAAGTATTTCCAGGCGAACATGTGTTCTGGCTGAGAGCTCATATGGAATGATTGTATGGCTTTGGAAGGGGTTCGGGTAGTTTGGGAACAATTTTGCCCTGTAAGCACTCGGTTCATCTTCAATACCCGTGGACAGAAGGTTGACAAACCTGATTGGTCGCTTATCCGAATTCTCGTTACTGATTGTAACCCGGTTTACTGCTATGGTAACGGGATCCGTCCATTCTTCAAGCGCTTTTAAATTCAACCGGACAAATTCATCAGATTGTGCCATATCATCAGTGCCTTTCAGAACAAAAGCTGATTCAAACAAATGGCCTTCCTTTATATCAAAGGAGAGCAATTTCTCCTGCCAGCTTTCCGGGCAGAAGAGAGGCTGGATGTTCTGTATTTCCCACTGATCAGGGTCAATCCCTGAAATGGATAAACTGAATGATATACCCCTCAATTCTTCAGACATTTCAGAAGCCAGTGTTAAGGGCAATACAAAGCCTGCCTTTTGGGGTTCAATTTGGATTTCTTTCAATGGTGAGGCATTTAGCTTTTTTGTTGCTGTAACCATTTTTCCGAAATGCAGACCGACCGGCATCAGGTCGCGGTGATCCACCTTCCCGTCGCCCCGCGTATCGGCATAAGTGGCTTCGGGAGGTATCCAGGCTTCTGCTCCACGGGGTGAGAAATCCAGGCCTTCATAAAGGGGAACAGGGCCGCGGGTCAGCCAGTATGTTCCCAGAGCCAGCACATCATCGGCATTGACTGTACTGTCGTTGTTGGCATCCCCGGGATATACTTCCACTCTTTGCGGGGAAAGATTAACCCCGGTGATTACCACATCATCTAAACGGTTGGTGCCGCTTGAGCTGATCTCTCCATTGTCAACGCTGGTGTCGCTGGCCATCACCCAGCGAATATAGACGTTTTCCAGATTATCCAAAGTTTCGGGCAAGTTAAAGGTATCCAGAATTCCGGTACTCCAGTTGTTACCCACATGGATGTTTCCCCCATCAACTGCTTCCCAGTTGCTGCCGTCTGTGCTGACCTCTATCCGGAAATCCCGGGGTCCGGTATTTGAGCCATATTGTCTGGAAGATACTTCAATATCGGTAAAGCCTTTAGTGGAAAAGCTGGTCCACCAGTATTTGGTACCCGATCCACCGTCCCATCCGTTGGAATTGGCTGCTCTGCCTGAAGAACCGGAGGAAAATCCCTCGAAGGAAGCACCGGTAAGCTCAATGGAGGCATTCTGGTTAACCGGTATGGCGTTGGATGGAGTAAGGGTTTCGGCATTGAAGTCCCATTCGGCCAGAGTATACCGCCAGGAAGAGTGCTTTTCGATCCGGAGAACTCCGTTCGGGCTGTTGGTTGCATCCCAGAAACCATTCATTCCGCCGTATACCCAGTCTCCTCCATCGAGCCGGGCACGGAGGGCTATATACCAGTTGCCCACAGGCCGTTTGTAGGCTATTTCTTTTGTATAATGAAGATAATCATTTCCATCGGTTTCGGTATAATTCATTTCCATCCAAACGGGTGCGTCCCATGTAGCCGGATCTGTATCCTGATCGCTAACGCCAACCCAGATATCGATTCTGGACGTATCGGTGACACCGGTTGCGTAAGACCTTCCGGTAACATCAAATGTTTCCCCTTCGGTGACCGTATTTTCCTGCGGAATGGTCAGGTCGAGGTCACTGATGCTTTCCCGGATATCTAAAGAGATACTGCTAATGGATTGTGTAGGGATTTCATTTCCCTGCGAATCAAAAATCTCCTGACCGGAAAAAGTGAGGGAGGTGGTTGATGCGTAAGCCGTTTGTTTAACCCGGAAATTGATATTCATATAGCTGCCGGAAGAGGGAGCATCCAAAGGTGATGTCCGTGAAACGGAAACACCTGTAGTTCCCGCACTGAGTTCACCGGAATTGCTGATACCGCCCTCGCTCAATCCTGTATTTTCCACGGATATGAATTCCAAAAGGTTATTCTCACAAGATACTTCAGTACCTCCGTAATAAAAATCGAGTGCATCGGATATGCTGAGGGTAATGGTGATCTCTTCACCGGCCAAAGGCTGAGGGTTGGAAACACTTGCATCAATGGCATATGGCTGGGCCATTCCAACAGACTGTAATATCAGAGTAGAGCATATCCCCAGGATCATCCTGGAAATCCGGGAAGGGTAGTTGTTTGTTTTCATACCTGGTACTTTTTTTATAATGATACATTTGTTGATCAATAACACACCCGGAGATATTTCCTGTTAAAGTTTGAGTCCGGTATAAAAAGACTAGACTCAAATATGGAATTAAATTTAAGCAGGCCCATGTTCCGTTCATGCCGATACCAATGTATCATGCTTCACTCTGATTTTATAATAGTGGGGAAGAAATTTTTAGAACTGTTTGACGTTGGGGTCCTCCCGGACGCCCAAAGGTCCGGGTCTGGCAGAAGCCTGTAAGGATTTTCATATAATAGGTTACCCCTAAGAAGCCCAAAGGAAATCATGAAGGCTCATAAAGGTTTTATGGTCAGGGATTGGGTTGATTTTTTTAAATGCTTATATATTTTCTAAGGAATATTTTTTTGAACCACATATACCTACCCTGAAGCAGGTCGGGGAAACATAGGAAGAAAACATAGCGAGGAAGGCAGCTTAAGGAAAAGCTTTTTTCATGTCGCAGGCATTGTTGGGACCATTACCTTATAACTTCGGAGTGATATTGCAGGGTAGAGAAATCAAATACCTTACCCGTTTATTCTCCTAACACAACTTAATGACCACCAATGACCACCAATGACCACCTAATGACAATTAATGACTCCTCCCATTTTCTCATTTTCTCGTTTTCCCGTCTTCCCGTTTTCCCGTCTTCTCAGTTCTCAGCGTCCAATCCCCCGAACCAAAATCATTGCTTAGCCTTTAGCTCTCCGCTCTTAGCTCTATGCTCTATGCTAGATCAGGCTTTCTCCCCGCTTTTGCATCTCGCCCTTCACGTATCTCCATACATAGATAAGCACCACGATCAGGAGGCTCAGGAAGAAGCCGGCGAAGGTACCGACGATCACGATCAGTTTCTTTTTGGGTTTGGAAGGAAATTCGGGTGCAACGGCCTCATCCAGCACGTTGATCACGGGGGTTTCCTTAACCAGTTCGATTTCGGCCATTTCCCTTTCCTGCTGAAGGGTAAGGTAAACCTGTTGTTTGACATTTACCTGTCGCTGCAATCGGCTATGCTCCATGCGCAGTTGCGGGGACTGTTCCCAGCCCCGGTTGCTTTCCTCAAAACGCCTCAGGGCTTCTTCCGCCTGGCGCAACTCTTTCCTTACCGTCTCCAGTCTTTTCTCAATGTATTGCAGGTTTTGACGGGTGGAGGTTTTTTGTTCATTCTGTACGTAATTTTCGATTAGTTTGGTCAGGTAGTTACCTAAATCGGCTGCAAGCTGTGCCTCTGGCATCATAACAGTAATAGTGATGAGACCGGATTCATCATTCCTTTCAAACTCAATTTTATTTTTCAGGGAATTATAAGCTGAAGTGAATTTTTCTTTTGGTGTTTCCCCTTCAATTTCCATGTATTGTATGAGATTCACCGAATCCTGGAATTTCTGACTGTTCCATTTTTTATAGATGAGTTTTCTGTGGAGCCGCCTGCTTTTAATCAGGTCTTCTATGCTGAACTGGGGACCGGAAGTAGGAAGTGCTCCACCCATACCAAACTGGGAGGCTATGCTTTGAATCCTGGAGGATGATTGTCCTTCGGATGTTTTTTTGTAGAGGGATACTTCAGATTCGTACTGGGGTTCCTGCATCAGGGAATAAATAATAGAACCTATAGCCACGATAACCGTGAAAATGATGATGAAGCGTTTGTATTTCCATATCTTCAGGAATACCTCCAGCAGGTCTATTTCGTCTTTGTTTTGCTGTACCTGGGGTTTGTTTTCCTCCATACGAATTATGCGAATTATGGCGAATTAATTTCGGTTAATGATGTAGATGACTGTGGCCACGCTTGTGGCAATGGATGCCCACTGGCTTAGCAGTTCTGTTATGTCGAGTGGCTCTCTCGGCGGTTTTTCCGGAACAAAAATCTCTGAACCTTCTTCTACCGGTGGATTCCACAGCCACCGCTTCCTTCTGGCGCTGCCTCCGGGATAATATACAACGGTTTTGGCCTTGGCTGCATCAAATGTATAGTCGCCTGCAGCCTCCACGTAGCGATCTACGCGCCATCCGGGACGGTACTGCACATGCCCGGGGTTTCTCACAGCTCCTCTTATCCTTACCGTACCGGGTTGTTGGGGTATGGTAATGCTGTCACCCTGTTGCAAGACAATGCTTTGTCGTTCTTTTTCTGCTGCTTCTGAGAAATTTCCCACGATCTTTGTTGTATCGTTTCTGTTGAATTTGAGACCCGGCAGGAAAGCTTCTTCGGTTAGGCCGCCGGCTCGTTCGATGAGGGTGCCCAGGGTTTCATTTTTATGGAGAATCGCGTATCTTCCCGGATACTGAACCTCACCGACTATTTTAACTACCCGGTGATATTCGAGGTCGGGATCCCTCCGTATGATTACCATGTCGTAATCTTCCAGTTCAAAAGCCTCTTCGGCTTCAAATTGGTTTAACATATCCGGTGAGATCTCCACATTATGAACACTGGTTAGCCGGTCCGAGCCTTCATCAGCAACGAGCCTGAAAACCTCCAGGTTATACTTGTAAGCCCTTTTGGTAAAACCTCCGGCTTGTAACAGCAAATCGTGCACATTCATGTTTTCTTCCAGATGGTATTCTCCGGGGTTCTTAACTTCCCCGTATATGCTGGTTACCTTTTCTTCATGGACAATACCCGCCCCGTAAACGATCACACTGTCGCGGTGTTTTAATGCGTGGTTATACTCAGATGCATCTTCTTCCATGAGTTTTTCCAGTGGTACCGGCATGATTTTTCTGTCCATCCCGTTTTCCGTATACCGGATCAGGTCAGCACGAAGCTGATAGGTTTGGTTCCAGAACACCGAATCTTTCAATCCCCCGGCTCGTGTGAGCAGGTCTTTCAGTTTCATATCCTCTCCCAGTACGTACCGGCCCGGCTTGTAAACGTGTCCGCTTATCTGGACGTAATTTACCCCGCCCGGAATGGAATCTTTTATCCGTTTACCGGTGATGGGGGAGATGGTCACGACATCCTTGTCGTGAATGGGGATGGGATTGACCCGGAAGGTATCCTGTTTGAAGGTGCCCAGGTCGGGAGTCATCACTTTATAATATTCACCCGATCGTTCCCTGTCCGTAAAGGAGCTTATTCGTTCAATCTGTACTTTCTGGATATCGGCTGAGGTTCGCAGTCCCCCGGAAAATTCAAGCAGATCGCGCAGCGTCTCCTCTTTTTTAAGCTCATACAAAGCTGTATCTTTTACTTCTCCTTTTAGTTTTACGGTGCTAAGCCGGGGCGGCACGTATACCACATCCTGGTTCTGCAGGCGCACGTCATCCGGTTTTTTCCCGCTGGTAACGAAATCATAGAGATCGAGACTGGAAACAACTTCTCCGTTTCTGATTACCTGTACCTTTCGCATGCTTCCGCGTATGGTGGGGCCTCCTGCATCATACAGTGCCGTAAAGGCGGTGGAATAATTGCTTACAAAGCGCGAACCCGGATTTTTTACTTTCCCGGCCACATAGATCTGGATGGAACGCAATTTACCCAGGGAAATGTCCAGGTGGGTGGTGGGGCTGCCCTGATCGGGCCTTAGCCCGCTGTAAATTCTGGAGAGATTTTTGATGAGTTTTTTCTCCAGTTGGTCCAGAGTAAGGCCGCTCACATTCATCTGACCGTAGCGTTCGATAAATATCGTTCCGTCGCGGGATACTTTCATCTTGGAGCGCATTTCCGTTGCCCCCCAGATGGAGAGTACAAGCTCATCTCCCGGCCCGATCTGGTAATTCGGGTCCACGGCTCCAATATCGGCACTTTTAAATTTATCCTTCGGACCTTTGAACATATCGTATCCGAAATAGTAATCTACGGTATCCCTTTCTTTTCTGCGCCTTCTTAAAGTATCAAGCGTATCTCTTCTGACCCGTGGCATCGTGTCTTGCCTTACATCAAATGAGGGTGCCATGGATCGGTCGAGGTCGCTGATATCGATCTCGCCGGTACGGGAGTATTGCTGTCTGGCCCGTTCGAACTGTTCCTGTGAAACTCCGGCCTCCCTGGCTTTACGGAGAGCTTCCTGGCGGCTTATATTTCCGGACTGTACCTGCCTGGCCAGGTTGCGAAGGACGTCAACATTCTGGGTGAGACCGGAAAGTGGGAGTAAGGATATGGCAAATATAATCAGTACTTGCTTGATATTCAAGGACAATTTCATGTGTTTTAAGTTTGTTCAACAGGAAGGCAAATATAATATTTATTGGGAAAAATTTATCAATAAGTTGGCAAAAAGAACGACGGCACGATGGAACGACTGCACCAGGACAGCAAGGAAGGGTAGCGTGACAGCGCGATTGCACGGAATACTACCATAATGTCGTCTCTAAGAGACTTGGGTGTTTGTCCAGGAATCCGTCAATGGCCGGACAAGTTTTCACGCCTGCCTGCCGGCAAGGCAGGAATAAACGAATTTAAGATTATACGAATTATTGTAAATGCAAAAATGCCATTCATCTCTCAGGAAGAAAGAAGCCTGGTGAAGCAGGCTCTGGGTATATGCATTCACGGAAAATTGAACACCCGGATAAATCCGGATGCTAGACTCATGGGTTATTTATTGGCTATGGATAAACCGATGTTTCCCGGCCACCGGTCAGACCCCTCCGAGCGGTCCGACCTGGTATTCCCTCTCCAGCGGCTCGCTGCTTTATTCCGGCAATGCACGGCCCATACCCAAGGTGGCGGTTTCCAGCGATTACATACCGGTGCCGTTTACTAAGGGCTACTTAGAATTCAAAGGCTACCTTTCCCATGGCTGGTACGTGATGTAGAGACGCCATGCATGGCGTCTCTACTGCAAGCAACTACCTGCACCATAAGAATGTGTATTTAAGGGTAGGGTATGACCAGCCGATCCATGCCTATTCATTATGGTTTTCAGAATTATACTTTGTGGAGAGGAGAGCATCCTGAATATGATGATTGCAAAATGATTTGTGATCTTAGAACAGAAAATAATCCACGCAAAAATCGTAAATTTGTACCCCCGTGTACTCGTTCTTTTGTTATTATGGAAAGTATCTATAAATATCTTTGCGATGCATGATTCGTTCAAAGAGGAGTTTATTTTCTTTATATCTCAGTCCAATTCTGTATTGTCCTATTCTTATCCGATACTAGTTTTTATAACCTGATAACTTCTGGAGGTTTGGTATGGCGTTGATATCTTTACAGGAGGGAATTTCGTGAAAGGTTAATTTTTCTGCTTTTTGGCGGGTTTTATCAGGTAACGTGGCCAATTCTTTGAGAAACTTTTTGTTTACCTTTATTACCACTATCTCTTTTTGTTAAGCTTGTTATAGTAGTGGCGGGCTTCATTAAGGTCAAGATTATCTTTTTCATACGTTTTTGCTCACTACTTGCCACTCACTACTTTTTCCGCCCCCTAGCATAATCGCACCCTCGTTCTTTCGTGTCGTCGTTCTCCCCTCACGTATTCTCCAAAATGGCTTCCAAACATCTCCCTGCGGTATTATCATCCCAAAGCTCCGGCCGCTGTGGTTTTCGCTCCAGCCTGAGGGTATCCTGGTATTCCTTTTGGATTCTTTTGATGTTGTTGCCAACCAGGACGCTGGCGCCGCCCTGCTCGCGCAGGGTTACCGGTCGTTCGGTGTTCCAGCGGAGGGGAGGCAGGGGGTACCGAGTATTACCAAAATTCAATTTTAATACTATCAATTAAATTATAATGTTGGTCGTTTGATACCAGTATAAGATCATATTGTCTGGCTAATGCTGCGATCCAAATATCATTCTCGGGTATTGGAGTGCCTTTTATTTTTAACTGCTTTTTAATTTTTGCGTAGTATTTCGAGGTGGTATCGTCGCTTACCACGACTTCAAATGATTTCAGGAAATTTTTAATCTTTTTCAGATTTTTGACCGGATTATTTGAAAGTTCGGCTCCATAATATAATTCTCCGGTAACAATATGAGGAATACTTATAGTGAGGGTTGAAGTAAATTTATCTTTTAGATCATCTCTTCCCTGAAGAAACTCTATTATTATGTTGGTATCCAGTAAATACTTTTTACCATTCATTATGGTCTATTTTTTCACAACCATTTTCTATTGCATTTTTGATGGATTCTGCATCTTGCCTGTCTATACTACCATAATAATGAAGAGCATCAACCTTTTTTTTCTTGTTTTTGAGGATAGACCGGATATATTCAAGAACCCTCTTTTTGTCGTTTTGATTTAAAGCTTTAAGACCTTTTTTTATTTCTTTTGATATAACTTTATTTTCCATAGTTGAATGTTTCCTGTTTGAACGCCTTATAGATAATAAACGTATTTTCAGAATTATAAACGAATAATTCAAGAAAATAGTGTTTACTAAGATATTGAAAATTTCTTAATGTCAAGTATTTTAGTCTTTTTTAATTACCAGCATATTTCTTAATTTTGAGGAGTGGTATGCTTTTTTGTCCACGAATTACACGAATTGTAGCTCATTGCTTACTAAACTCATCGCTCACAATTTATCACTCCCCATCTCTTCCGTATCCTTTCCTCTCTCCGTCACTCTGTCTCTCAGTTTATCTTCCGTACTATCGTCCCCTTGTTCTTCCCTACTGCAAACGCTGACAGTACCGGCAGCCGCTGGTCTGTCAGGTTTTCCCTCCCGCA
>CAYNPZ010000099.1:12883-13637 GCA_964399175.1 uncultured Bacteroidales bacterium
CTCGTTCTTTCGTGCCATCGTGCCCCCATCTCTGAGACGCAAGCATTGCGTCTCTACTGCTTTGCCTTTAGCTTCTCAATACTCGTCACTCACTACTTCTTCCGCTCCCTCGTGCTTTCGTGCCCTCGTGCAGTCGTGTTGTCGTTCTTCCCTCATGTATTCTCCACAATGGCCCTCAGGCATCTCTCTGCCGAGTTGCCATCCCATAATTCCGGGCGCTGCGGTTTCGGCTCTAAACGGAGGGTATCCTGATATTCTTTGCTTATTCGTTCGATGTTGTTGCCTACCAGAACGCTGGCGCCGCCGTGCTCACGAAGGGTCACTGGGCGTTCGGTGTTCCAGCGAAGAGTGAGAGGTGAGTGATGAGTATTGAGTTTTGAGTATTGAGTGGTGAGGTAAGAATCGGAATTTTGTGATTTTTTTAGAAAATTCAGTGATTGTCCTTCTATAAGGTTATCTTTAATGATGGTTTCGGGGTTTAATTGTTCGGCTTTGGACCGGTTGGCCTCCAGGGTATCGATCATGATGTTGCCTACGAATTGGATTTTTTCTTCGGGAACTCTTTCTTTACGAAGGTTCTCGCTGGAGAGTTTGTCCGGGGTAAGAAGCAGATTGCTTAGGCGGTCGGTTACCAGTCGGTTGATCTCTTCGGGCATGCGTTCATCACCACTGCGCAGACCAGCTTCGATGTGGCAAACTTTAACATGAAAGCGGCTTTTTCAAACCGCTTGACATTGGTGTAAAAATGCTTTTG